>NZ_JAWPOJ010000161.1:0-1498 GCF_033344235.1 Vibrio sp. Vb1554
ATTTCTAACGGTGTTGATGATGGTGCGAATTCTAGGTAAGCGATGGTTTTCACTGCGTCGATGTTGTCGTTGTTTACATCGATTTCCGTTTCTGCGCCGTCAACCAAAGCAATGGCTTTGACGATAGGTTGGTTGAAGGTGGCGTAGAAGTACACGTGTTGGTTGTTCGCCCAACCGTTCGAGCTACGTAAACCGCGAATGGTGTAAGCGTCGATGAACTCCAAATCACCCTTCATGGTGCGGTTGTTGAAGTGACCTTTATTGAGAGTGTGGTCTAAATCGAACTTGATGTGTGGCGTGGTGCCTTCTTTGAAGGTGTAGCGGTGGAAGCCAACACGTTGCGTGGTAGTTAGCTCTGCTTTGATTTCGCCTTTGTTTAGTTCAACCGCGTAGTAGCCCGCTTCTGCGGTTTCGTTGTCTTTATCGAAGGTGTTGAAAACGGCGTTTTCTTTCTTGGTGAAAGGCAGAACTAAGATATCACCAAGGTCGGTAATGCCTGTGCCAGAAAGGTGAGTGTGGGAGAAGCCATATACTGGGATTTCAGTCAGCTTGCCGTGGTCGAAGTAACCGGCAGCAGAGCCCCAGCCTTCCATTTCGGTATCAGGAGATAGTTGTACCAAACCGTAAGGCACAACCGCCCCAGGGAAGGTGTGACCATCTGCGCCTGTACCAATCAATGGGTTGACGTATTGGGTTAGCGTGGTGTCGAGGGATGGAGTACCAGATTTGCTGTTGTCGTCGTCACTGTTACAACCAGCAAGACCAAACATGGCAGCGAGTATAGCGGTAGAGATAAGGGTTCTTTTTAGTTTCATTTTTATGGTTCCACTGAAGTGAAGTTTTTTAGGGGGCTAGATGCCCCCTTTAGTTATTTGGATAGGTATCGGTTACTGCGCTTTCATCGCTTCAGATTTGTCTGAAGTCATAACGAAATGCAGCTCACCACCGTCTTTCAAATCGCTGTGCGCGAAGCTGAAGTTGTCACTCAATTGTTTGCCGTTGATGGTCACCGACTTCACGTAGATGCTCTCTTGGCTGTTGTTTTCTGAGGTGATGGTGAATTTACCGTCCGCGACTGGAATCAAGGCTTTGTCGAACAGAGGACGACCGATAGTGTAGCTTGCCTCGCCCGGTGTGACTTGGTAGAAGCCCAATGCAGACATCACATACCACGCCGACATCTGCCCGACGTCTTCGTTACCAATCAGACCTTCATGGGTTGGGTGGTAGAACTCGTTCATCGCTTGGTCGACGATTTCTTGTGTCTTCCAAGGCTCTGCCGTCCAGTTGTATAGGTAAGGCACGTGCTGATCAGGCTCGTTACCCATCACGAACTGACCGATGTAGCCTGACATGTCGTGTGATTGGCTTGTATCGGCGTTGGAGTCCGCATTAAACAGCGCATTCAAGTTGGCTAAGAATGCCGCTTTGCCTTGTTCGGTTACGTCTTCAGGAAGAGAGAAGTCAGTACGGTCGATGTGCTCGCCACCCATCACGT
>NZ_JAWPOJ010000162.1:0-1498 GCF_033344235.1 Vibrio sp. Vb1554
TCAAACGGTAGTTTTGTTCTGTGAGACTTTTCTCTCGCGTACGAATGCTGCCCGTAATACCGGTGATGCCGTGAATCGCATCTTCGATACGCTTCGCAAAACCAGTGTTACCACCGAAGAATTTCTCTAACTCGTTGAAGTTATTGTTCAACTGACGGTCAAGCATGTCATAGTTGATTTCAAGCGTGCCTTGACGCGTCGTGGTAATACCAAATTCTGTCAATGATTTCAGATTTTCTGGTGCTTGATCGATTCGGCTTGAAAAGACGGCTTTCAATCGTGAATCGGCACTTCGCACCGTGCTGTCACCAGCTAGCGGCCCTTTTTGGCCGGTAGTTGGGTCCACACTCGAGAGTGCTTGCGAAGTTTGATAAAACGAGTTGTACGCCGAAACAAAGTTTTCGATGTCGCTGCGTACACTTTGACGGTCGTACTCGACTCCGATTTCTGCAGGCGGCTTGTTTGGTTCTGACTTGCCTTTAAGTGTCAAATCTACGCCTTCAATGGCGTCTTCAATTACGTTGTTATGGCTTGAAAGTTTTGCCACGCCGTCAAGCAGCACTTCAGAGTCTTGCCCTGCTTGTACCTCTGTCATACCAAGGTATTCTTCGAATGAGGATTGCGCTTTTGCGATTTTGGCTTCTGCTTCGTCGATTTTTTCTAGACGTTCACGCTCTTGAGGATCGAGTTTCGCACGATGAATTTGCTTGGCTTGCTCTTCCGTCAGTTCCCCTTTAGCGACCTTTTCATCTAACTGGGCTTTTTCTTGCGCCAGTTGTTCCTCAATGCGCGCTTTCTCTTGCGCCAGCTCTTGTTGGACTTTCTCTTGTTCGGCCTCTAATTTGGCTTGTGCCTCTTTAGGTGTCACGTAAGAGTCGGTCAACGTTCCAGAAGCAGTATTGGTCCAGCCAGGAACATCAGGGGCTTTCTCTATCGCCTTTTCGTCTAATTCAAGCTCGGGCGTATAGTAAGAGTCGAGTAAGGTGCCGGAGGCGGTTTCGGTCCAGCCAGGAATGTTGTCTTGTGGGAGTAACGAAGCAGCTGCTTGGGCAGCATCGAGCGCTTCTTGACCCGCTTTCGCGGCATCGGCACCAAAGCTGGAGATAGGCTCGTCGCTCTGCGTATCAGGGGACATGTCATCGCCTTTAGCCGCGATATCAGTGTCTGTTTTCAGTTCGGTGTCACTATCTGCATCCGTTGCCCCCTCTGCGGCGGGAATGGGATTGCCCTGCTCGTCAAACTGAGGTTCTGCGCCTTGTTCCACACCGTCGGCAGAGGCTGTTGCCGAGGCAGGTTTTACCTCTTGCATCACCTCTTCGGCGGCAATACGCGCTTTTTCCAGCGCTTTGACACGCTCTTCGAGGGTTTTATACTCGAGTTTTTTCAGCGGATCGCCTCGCTCGGCGTCCACGTGAATACGAATTTGGTTATCCTTACCTGAGACTGTCGAGGCAAGGATCAGGCGGGGGCCTTCCACATCGTTGATGACCGATGCGCG
>NZ_JAWPOJ010000163.1:0-1496 GCF_033344235.1 Vibrio sp. Vb1554
ACACACTGGGCAAGCCACAATCTCAAGCAGACGGTGATCCATAAGTCGCTTTAACCTCTTTTATTCGATTTAAAATTCGCTCTGCATCTTTAGGCTCAAATTGAGCAGATACAGGCAGATACCACCAATTGTCTTGTGCGTAGTCGCTACATTTGACAGCATCTTTCTCTGTCATAATCACATTCGCCCCTTGCAGAGCCAATGCTTCAAGTTCTTTTTGGTCAAAGTCTTGATGGTCAGCAAAACCTTTCGTGACTTTAACATCCGCATTCATTGATTCTAGTGTATTAAAAAACCGAGGTGGGTGCCCGATACCGGCAAATGCCACCAGCGCCTTTAACTCACTCACATCAACTTGCTGCTTGGTCTTTAGGTTGATCGCTTTTGATGGCGCTAGAGACATCGAGATCTCACCCTGATGGGCCAAACCGCCATTGGTGATGATAAAGTCGACTTCCTGAAGTCGCTCAACACCTTCGCGCAATGGACCAAGTGGAATCAAACACTCATTACCAAAACGACGATTTCCATCAACAATCACAAGTTCAACATCACGCTCTAGAGCATAATGCTGCAAACCATCATCGGTAATGATGATATCCACGTCTAACTCTACTAGCGCTTTCACGGCGTTTGCACGTACAGGATCGACTGCGACAGGAGCTCCGGTGCGCCGGTGGATGAGTTTAGGTTCATCACCACAATGTTGAGTAGGAGTATCATCATTTAACACCAGCGGATACTGCGGAGCCTTCGCACCGTATCCTCGAGACACCACTCCCGGTTTATACCCCAGATGTTGTAATTGCTCGACCAACCAAACCACAACAGGCGTCTTACCATTGCCACCAGCGGTGATATTACCGACCACCACTACGGGTACTGGTGCTTGATACGCTTGCGTGCGACCAGTTTGGAACTGTTGACGCTTCGCTCTACTAATTGCACCAAACAACACACTGAGTGGCCATAATAATGGCCACAACAGATATTTTAATGGATGATTTTCAAACCAGATTTTTTCAACCACAGCAACTATTCGCCAAACTGGATGCGATGAAGTTGAGCGTAAGCGCCATTCTTAGCAATCAAGTCTGCGTGATTACCTCGTTCAATAATGGCACCGTCGTCTACGACTAGAATCTCATCGGCTTTTTCGATCGTTGACAAGCGGTGAGCAATCACCAACACGGTTTTATCTTTCTGCAGCTCATCTAATGCAGCTTGGATGGCACGCTCAGATTCCGTATCCAATGCAGAGGTTGCTTCGTCAAGAATTAGTACAGGCGCATCACGCAGCAACGCACGAGCAATAGCTACACGTTGGCGCTGACCACCAGATAAGCTCGCGCCGTTTTCGCCGATCATGGTATCTAAACCATTTTCCATCTTATTGATGAATTCCATTGCGTGAGCCAGCTTCGCTGCATGCTCAATATCGCTACGCTGGTACTTATCTTCCGTCGCGTAAGCAATGTTGTTTGCTATGGTGTCAT
>NZ_JAWPOJ010000164.1:0-1491 GCF_033344235.1 Vibrio sp. Vb1554
AAATAACAGTTATCGCCCACAGCCCCAAGTAAACGCTGAAGAATTTCACCACGTTTTTCGCCCTCTGAAGGTCGCGTTTGGTTGTAGTCATAGAGAATCTCTAGGCATTGCGTTTGCTGTTTTGCGAGTTCTTCGTCAGTACAAAAGTAAATCTTCTGACTATGCAGCATTGATTGTCGGTCCATGTATCCATCTCATTTAACGTTCTATTACCTTCGGTCTTACAATAACCAATCACAGTGACAGACCGGAGTATGTCTTGTATAAACTAGCAGACCTTGCATGAACAAAATTTGCAAACAAATCATGGAAACCTTGCGGATTACTGCACGAAAAAACAGGAAGTTGCGCCATCGCACAAAATGAAATTAACTCACTGATGAATTGTTTTGCTTTGCTTTTTCTCGCTTCATCTTTAGCTGCTTATCTTTACGTTTTAGAGCACGGAAGAACTTGGACTCTTCGTGATACCAGCCCACAACACTAATCGGGAAACCAACTAACATCATGATGAAAAAATCTGCCGGAAACTGCTCCGTCACGTCCTGAAAAGTGTGAAGCTCTCCAAAGATGAACAAACCGATAATTTTACCCACCAACAACGCACAACAAATCATAAAAAACGATTTCATGATGTAGTGCCATTTTCCTTTCTTTCTCTCCTCTCGCCAATAAACATACTTATGTTCTCGGTTATACATTACTCCTCCACAAGGTGACAGCGTCACTCATTAAATGATAGTGTGGGTTCAGTGCATCAGCACTATGGTAATCATAGTGCTGTTTACTAGGAGTTGCCTGTCAAACCAATGAGAAGAACACAAAAATGACATTGTGTTTTGAGAAGAATTTGCTTCGCGTTTTAGAAAGGAAAGAAATAGCGACTATGCTGATAAAATCTCTTTGTATGAGCGATGCTCTCTATCCGCTTCGCTCAGATGAAACTGCAGCGCAAGTGCGACTAACTGCTCGCGATAGCTAGCCAAAGCAGTTTCGTCGTCGGTCATAATAGCGAACTCCGCAAAGTGACCAAAACCATCGAGAAAATCTAAGGTGATATGGAACTCGCCGACAAAGAAGATACTTCTGATTTTCTTGCTGTGCTGAATCACTTCGTAACCCATATTTTCGAGCATACTTTGAGCAGAATCTAACTTAGTGATATTTGTTGCTTCACAACGGTCAGCTTCTGGCCCTTTTACAATCCACAGTTTGATGCCGGCAGGCTGAATTTCTCTGAGCACTAAACTCTTACCCTGCTGAGTCAGCGTGCGTTGTGGGGTATCGTAAAACCAATCTGACTCTTGGTTGTTTTCGAACATGACTTCATGCTCAATCTGTTTGAGCGTGTTTAAAAATGCATCATGATTTTTTACTCGATACTTTAACTCAACTTCAAACTGCCCTTGGAAATGCGCGTCACTCACCACTCGCCTCTACTACATAAACGTCGAAAGGAGCCGAATACTACACTCAAAATCTTAATCGTGT
>NZ_JAWPOJ010000165.1:0-1489 GCF_033344235.1 Vibrio sp. Vb1554
CGTTTGCAGTAATGGTCCAATCCGAATAGGCGTTGATCGTATTACCATTAATGTCTTGAGTAGTGATCGCCGAGAGTTCATCCAAGACCTGAACTTGGTTTGCAAAGCCATCACCATCGTTAGTCACTACGATGGTGTAAGTGAGTGTTTGACCCGATGAATAGTAACGACTGTCGACATCTTTACTAACACGCAAGTTGTCGTCAGGAGTTTGAACCCCTGAACCACTTTCGGTCACGTTGTCGTTGGCGCAGCTCGTCGAGTCATCCAAAATAACGCCCATGCTAGCGTCATTGGTTTTTGCGGTAAGTTTGTATTTAACGGTTTTTCCTGGAGCAAGATCGGGCGTCAAAGCAATTGGATTTGAGCTCCATGAGCCATAGCTATACGAACCCGGATCCGAGCCAAGCGAGTCCTCACCCGAAATGACTTCAACTTTCCATTCTTTAAACGCTTGCGCATCGCCAGCGCCACCTGCTTGCTCCGTCATGCCACAAGTTAAGTTGTCTTGAATCAATAAGTTATTGGCAAAGTACTTAGACGAACCGTTGGTTACCGTAATTTCATATTCGATGTTTCCACCGGGCACATATTCTGATGCGGTGGTTGTTTTAGAAATGGCGATCTCGGAATCAGAAACGTTCAGCACTTTTTCTGCTTTGACTGTATCTGCGACGTTTGCGCTCTGAACTAATGAACCTGATGAATCTTTGACGGCAGCAGAAAAGCCTTGAAGCGTACCAATGGTGGTTGGCGTCAGTGTAGCTTCAACTAGGTAATTGATTGACTCTCCGGGGTAGATCGACACCGTATCGTCAAAATCGACATCAGTTTGAACTCCACTTGCTTGATAGGCAGATAAGGAGTTAGAGCCAATGTTGTTGACCGTTACAGTCCACGTTGAGAATGGATTTCCGGTCACATCGGTGTTGTTAAAAGCAGACGAGAGATCGTTCGCCAAGCCATTGTTGGTAAGTAACGTGTTGATGTTCTGCGTAACGTGGTAACCATGTGCAATCGCACCACCGTTGTTACTGACTTTGATTTCGAAATTGAGCTTACCGTTGATTAAATAAGGTGTCGAAGACAAAAGTGTATGGGTAAGCGTAACGTTCGGCGTCGCTGGAGGCGTGACAAGCACATTACTTTCTACAGGGCCATCGCGCGTTAACGCCGATGCCTTAGTTGTAATGTCAGAAACCAGATCATTCGCAACGGTCGCTTTGATGGTGTAAGTGATGTAACCACCCACGGATAGCTCCGCATTCTCTACCGACAAATCATCTGCTTTCGAAAATGTTCCCGCATTACTCCCAGAAGAAGCGACAGCACTGATCTCGACATGACTAAAAACTGGAGCGTTGGCACCGCTTAGAACCTCACCAGTAAGAGACAAAAAAGGTTGGGTTATGTCTAAGCCTTTTACTGCAAACAGGCCAGTATTTTTTGCGGTGAGCGTGTACGTCAAAACGTTTGCGACTTGATATTC
>NZ_JAWPOJ010000166.1:0-1485 GCF_033344235.1 Vibrio sp. Vb1554
ACAAATAGCAAAACAAAAGCAGCAAGTTCGCAGTTATCAAACCGAGCTAAAACAGCTCGAATCCAGATTGGCAACGCAAAGAGCCACCAGCCACGCGAGTTGGTCTGAATCTGACTGGCAGCGTTACTATCAAAAAGAGATAGCGAATTTTCGTCGCGATTTCTTTTCTTCATAAGGTACGCATACAAAAAAGCACGTTGCAGGTTAGCTTTCGCGCCTTTTTACTTTGTGCTCCCGAACCTATTTCAGAACAAGTTCAAGCCAAACACACTCTTAACATCGGACAAAACTTGTTCTGTTTTTTCTCGAGAGACTTGGCTGCCATGTTTAAGAATCTCAATAAGTTGCGCTTTGTCGTTCAAATACAACGCCCGTTTCTCTCGGATCGGACGCAGCATTTCTTGAAGGCATTCTTCCAATACTTTTTTCGTGGTTCCATCTCCTAGCCCGCCACGGCGATAGTGCGCTTTGAGTTGCTCGACATGCTCTTTGTCAGAGTGAAAAGCATCGAGATAAGTGAACACAATGTTGCCTTCTACTTGACCAGGATCTTCGATGTGCAAATGGCTTGGGTCGGTGTACATGGATTTCACTGCAACTGAGATTTCCTTTTCAGTCGCCCCTAAGTTAATGGCATTGCCCATGCTTTTCGACATTTTATTTTTGCCATCAGTACTCGGTAAACGTGGCGCATCACTAAGCAACGGACGGCACTCTTTTAGGATCTCTTGTCCGCCAAGGTGGTTAATCTTTCTCACGATTTCATTCGTTTGCTCAAGCATTGGTAATTGATCATCCCCAACCGGAACAAGTGTCGCGCGAAAACCCGTTATATCAGCGGCTTGAGAAATTGGGTAAGTCAGGAACCCTGCAGGAATTGAACGCTCAAAACCTTTGCTTTGAATTTCATTTTTTACGGTTGGGTTACGCTCTAAGCGAGCAATGGAAACTAAGTTGCTGTAATACATCGTCAATTCTGCGAGGGCTGGCAGTTGAGATTGCAAACAGATAGTGGTTTGAATGGGGTCGATGCCAACTGCAAGGTAATCTGCGACTACGTTTAGAATGTTCGAAGATACCTTTGAAGGATTGTGCGCGTTATCGGTCAGGCCTTGCATATCGGCGACCAGAATGGTTTGGTCATGCTCCGATTGTAATGCCACACGCTGTTGTAACGAACCGACGTAATGACCAAGGTGTAAAGGCCCTGTAGCTCGGTCCCCCGTGAGAATGATTTCGCGTTGTTGATGCGTTTCTTTGATGTTCATGGTTATCTCCTAGTCAAAATAGATCGCTACTGGAGATAAAAAGACAAGACACTCTTCGCTACCTTCCAGCAGCGTAAGAATGTAAGAATTCCGCGCCGCTCTACATAGAGCGCCACCAGAAAAAGTATGATGATGAAGGTGTGAAGAATAAGTTCATGCGTCTTAAGCTAACAGGGACTAAGACAATGCTCAATCCCAATGTGAAGAAAATGAAGTG
>NZ_JAWPOJ010000167.1:0-1485 GCF_033344235.1 Vibrio sp. Vb1554
CGCATATTTAACGGGATCGAAATTGTAACATTGTGTATAGTTACAACACTGATCGCTTGATATGTTTCAATTGCGATGAGTGCTTTTGTCATTTAAGGGAAGTAGTTTGCAAGATGCCGGAAATTAAACAGTTATTTGAGAATAATTCAAAATGGTCGGAAGAAATCAAATCTGATCGTCCTGAATATTTCGCTAAGCTCGCCGAAGGCCAAAAGCCTGATTTTCTTTGGATTGGCTGCTCCGATAGTCGAGTACCCGCAGAACGATTAACCGGCCTTTACTCCGGTGAATTATTTGTTCACCGCAATGTTGCAAACCAAGTCATTCACACAGACCTCAATTGCCTTTCCGTTGTTCAATACGCCGTTGATGTACTCAAGGTGAAGCACATTATTGTGTGTGGTCACTACGGTTGCGGCGGTGTTAACGCGGCGATAGATAACCCTCAACTCGGGCTTATCAATAACTGGCTACTGCACATCAGAGATCTTTACTTCAAGCATCGTTCTTACTTAGATCAAATGCCTGTTGAAGATCGTGCCGATAAGCTTGGTGAAATTAACGTTGCAGAACAAGTTTATAACCTAGGCAATTCAACCATCATGCAAAACGCGTGGGAGCGCGGGCAAGATGTCGAAATTCACGGTGTCGTATACGGAATTGAAGATGGTCGCCTTGAATATTTAGGTATTCGCTCTAATTCTAAAGAGACCGTTGAAGCATCGTACCAGAAAGCACTGTCGACGATTTTAAACCCTGACAATAAGCTTCTGTGTCGCTAAGCCATAAAATCTGAATAAATAAAAAACGCCCATTTATATGGGCGTTTTTTTTTGTATTTCGAATAGTGAACTCAATTATTCTTGAGGAACCACTTTACCGATGAATGGTAGGTGACGGTATTTTTGAGCGTAATCGATACCAACACCAACAACGAACTCGTCAGGGATCTCGAAACCAATCCAATCAACTGGCACATTTACTTCACGGCGAGATGGCTTGTCTAGTAGCGTACAAATCGCGATAGATTTAGGTTCACGTAGCGATAGGATTTCGCGAATTTTATTTAGCGTGTTACCTGTATCGATGATGTCTTCAACAAGCAAAACGTCTTTGCCTTTAATGTCATCATCCAAATCTTTCAAGATGCGTACATCGCGTGAGCTTTCCATCGTGTTACCGTAGCTTGATGCCGTCATAAAATCAACTTGATGAGTCAGTTCAATAGCACGCGCTAGATCGGCCATAAATACAAAAGAACCACGCAACAAGCCAACCAAAACTAGGTCTTCACTGCCTTGGTAACGCTCTGTAATTTGTTTGCCTAATTCACGAATTCGTTCCTGAACTTCTTGCTCAGAAATCATGACTTCTATTGTATGTTTCATACTGTGCTCAATTTAGTTTGTGGGTTGAGGTAGGTCGCACGCAAACGATCACCTAATCTTACGGCGTGTAGTGTATCACCACGAAGAGTGGGTTGAA
>NZ_JAWPOJ010000168.1:0-1483 GCF_033344235.1 Vibrio sp. Vb1554
GCAAAAGCATTTGGTTTAACTACCGCTGCGGGATCGTTCGGTATGTTCGCCATGATCCCTGGAGCACAAGCGCTTTTGAGTGATTTTGGCTGGCAAGGCGCACTTCAAGCATTCGCTGTACTGTGTAGCTTTATGGTGATGTTTGCATTGTTCATGAGAACTGCGAAGCCACAAGCAAGTAACCCTGCAAATGTTCAGGAAGACACACAAACTCTAAAAGAAGCATTAAAAGAAGCTTTCTCTCACAGAGGTTATTGGCTGATTCATGCAGGTTTCTTTCTGTGCGGCTTTCACGTGATGTTCATTGCAACTCACTTACCAAGTTATCTAGCAGATAAAGATTTACCAGCCTCAACCGCCGCAATGGCACTGGCGTATGTTGGCATCTTCAACATTTTTGGTTCGTACTTCTGGGGTGTTATGGCGGACCGCTTCAATAAACGCCATGTTATGTCTGCGCTGTATTTAATCCGCACGGTAGTGATTGGTGCTTTTGTGACTCTACCTGTCACCGAGCACACCGCAGTCATCTTTGGTGGTGCAATCGGCTTCTGTTGGTTAGGCACCGTGCCTCTCACATCTGGATTAGTCCGCCAGATTTTTGGGGCTCGTTACCTATCAACACTTTATGGCTTGGTATTCTTTACTCACCAAGTAGGAAGCTTCTTGGGGGCTTGGATCGGTGGTCGCATCTACGATTACTACGGTTCATACGATCCAATCTGGTGGTCAACCGTCGTTCTGGCACTCCTCGCCGCTTTGATTCACTTACCGATCAATGACAAGCCAGTATCGCGCTTGAATTTGGCAACCGCCTAGCCAGAAAGGCTCTTAACGTCTAACGTTGAGAGCCTTTTTTTCAGCAGCCCAATGATCTCCGCTTTCCTTTATCAAATGAGTATTCTCATCAATGATTTCTTATTTAAGATAAAGCACACCCATTCATCCTCTGTTAAGATTTGTGTGACATACTTTGTAGAAAGTTATAAATCAAAAAGGGTTTTAGATGAGAACACTTGGCAACATCATCTGGTTTTTATTCGGTGGCGTATTCATGGGATTGCTGTGGTGGCTATTCGGTATTCTTGCGTTCATCAGCATCATCGGGATTCCGTGGGGGCGAGCTTGTTTCGTCATGGGTAACTTTTCGTTTTTCCCATTCGGCAAAGAAGCCGTTTCGCGTGATGAACTAACCAATGAAATGGATATTGGCACGAGTCCGCTAGGCGTCATCGGCAACGTACTTTGGTTTGTATTTGCAGGTTTGTGGCTGGCAATCGGTCATATCCTATCCGCCGCAGCGTGTTTCGTTACCATTATTGGTATTCCGTTTGCACTTCAACACCTGAAACTGGCCGTAATTTCCCTCGCGCCTATCGGTAAAACTGTTGTAACGTCAGAAGAAGCGGCAATCGCTCGTTACAACATTAATCGTTAAGGTTATGTATCCTCTGAGCTTTCGAGCTCAGAGGGCAACGCCTGT
>NZ_JAWPOJ010000169.1:0-1480 GCF_033344235.1 Vibrio sp. Vb1554
AAGTAATATCGGTCACCCACGATTGGTTTGGAGCCCTTGGATTGAACTCTCTGGCTAATTTGTTAGCCGAAATGACATGTTCAGTACCCGCTTTAGCTCTGGGTTTACGATACCCGCGTTGTGACTGTAAGCCTTCTCGTTTCATCAAGCGATGTACTTGGTTGATTCCACAGAATTCCCCTTCATCTCGTAAGTCACTGTATATCTTCCGATAGCCATAAACCCCACCTGATTCCAGCCAAAACTGTTTAATAAGTCCGAGAAGATACTTACGCCGTTTCTCTTGTTTGCTGTCAGGGTATTTTAGCCAGGCATAAAAACCACTTGGATGAACCCAAGGATTTTACACATCCGTCGAACAGGCCACACTGACTGGTTGGCTTTGATAAAGGCGTACCTCAGTCGGACTGGCTTGCGAAGTACACCGCGACTTTTTTAGTATATCCCGCTCTTCGGTAACTCTTTGCCGTTCTTTCCGAAGCCTACGAATTTCGGCACATTCATCAGATTGAGCTTGGTGTTGGGAGGAGTCGGGACCGTAGCGCTTCACCCAAGCATAAAGACTATGGGTAGTCGTCCCTAAGCGGTTGGCAACATCAGCCACACTATGACCTTTTTCCGTGACCTGTTTTACCGCTTTAATTTTAAATTCTTCTGGATATCTTTTGCTGCTCATAAGCACCTCTCTGTTAGTCATTTTGTCTAACTAAAAGGTGTCTATCAAGTCGGTGGCTATTCATGAAAATGAAACTGCTAGCCCTTGCTCATTTCAAATGACGGGACTCACGCACACAAATCGTCAAGTTTCTCAAGGTAAGCCGAACTAGTATCAATAAGTGGGTTCAAACCTTTTTTGAAGAAGGGCCGGAAGGACTGTAAGAAAAGCCAAGAACAGGAAAACCACCATTCTTAACTTCCGAGCAAAGAGAACAATTGAGTCAATATAAAAGATAAAGCCAATGATACTCAAGGCAGACGACTGACTGGAGCCGATATCCACGCTTATATCGTGAAAGAATTTGGCCAGCACTACCACCCGGATTCTATCGATTACCTGCTCGACCAGATGGGCTTCTCTTGGATAACTTCTCGCTCCAGGCATCCTCGACAATCCCAGACGACTTTAAAAAATTCAAAATTGAAACGATCCTGAAGATCCCAGAGCATATCGCTTTAGAGCATTTGGATGTCTGGTTTCAAGATGAAGCCAGATTTGGGCAACAAAACACAACAACACGGTTATGGGCAGAGAAAGGAACACGTCCCAGAGCCGTGAAGCAACAACAAATTGAATATACGTATCTGTTTGGTTCTGTCTGTCCCGCGAGAGGGATTGGCGAAGCGACGATCGTTCCTTGGGTTACCCATGCGGCGCTCAGAGATGAATTATGGTGTTTTGCTGACCGCGAATTTAGTTTCATCTTGGATTAGCTACTCATCAGACTGGTATAAGTCATCCGCTATGAAACCTTTGTTTGCT
>NZ_JAWPOJ010000016.1:0-113250 GCF_033344235.1 Vibrio sp. Vb1554
GTCAGTGTAATTTTCATGGTTCGTAGCATGATCCTGCTTTAAGGAAAAATCAAGCACCTTCAATGATCACGGGTATAAAAACGCGCGAGGATAAAGAGAAATGAACGAATTCTGGCTCTCATTAGAAGGGCGCTTTGGCGAAATGAGTACGCGTGAAAAAGTGCTCACCGCATTGTGCGGTTTAGTTGTCGTGATCATGTTGCTCTTTACGCTGGTATTGGAGCCAAAGCTTAACGAGATCATCAGTAATGAGAGGCAACTAAGTAATTTAAAGCAAGCCAATCAAAAGATTGAAATCGATACGCTACGTATTCAGGCGCAACTTAAGAAAGATCCAAATGCTGAGATTGATCGCGCGATATCTAATCTGTTAGCTGAGAGTCAGCATCTTTCGATGCAATTAGCGGAGATCATCGAGCATCTTATTACACCTTCGCAAATGGCTGAGCTGCTTGAAAATGTGTTGGAGCAGCAAAGTGGCATTCACCTTTTGTCTCTGCAAACCTTGCCATCTGAGCCAATAACGGAAGATAAAGAAGCATCGCAATACTCTGGTTACTACGTGCATCCTGTTCGTATGGAACTGACTGGTGACTATTTTTCTATTGCTAATTATCTGAATAAATTGGAGAGCCTTCCTGCGAGTTATTACTGGCGCAGCTTTAGTTATAAAGTCGAAGAGTACCCGAAAGCGAAGCTTGTGTTAGAAGTCTACACACTAGGATCTAGAGAGGAGTTTATTGGTGGTTAACAAACTCATCATCTCATTGCTTGTAATGGCAGCGGTAGGAACCGCTTGGGCAAACCAAGACCCAACGGCCCCACTTGGTTGGGAAAAACCAGCGGTTGAAACGTCAGCGAAACCAAAAGTTAAACGGTACCGACTGCCTAAGCTCAACAGTATTGTGTGTAAGCCAAGTACTGATTGTATCGCGATTATGGATAACAAACTTGTCGAAAAAGGCGAGCTATTTAAGGGTTATCGCGTCGCGAGCATTAATAGTGAATTTGTAACTTTAAAGCGTGGTAACCGTCAGTGGGACCTAGAGCTTTTTGATTTAAACGTAAAACAATAATAACCAGAGCCCGATCAGATATGCGCAAATTAGTTGTAGGAATAACGATTGCTTCTTTAATGGGATGTTCAATGGGTCATCGGAATCCAGTGGAAGTTAAAGAAGCGCTCAATGAATCGATCAATCAAGCGAACAGCCGCACATTGGAAGAAATCCCTTCTTCTGTTGAGGCAGACTTGATGCCAAATTTAGACTCGAACGTTGCATCAGAGCAAGGCACCTCGAAGCGTTTTCGTATTCAAGCGAATGCGGTCGATGCAAGAAGCTTTTTCGCCTCGTTGGTGAAAGGCACAGAGTACAGCGTGGCGATTCACCCATCGGTACAAGGTAATATCACTGTCAACTTGTCAGATGTGACATTGGATGAAGTTCTGAATGTCGTACAGAATATGTATGGCTATGACGTGGTGAAGTCTGGCAAAGTTATTCAAATCTACCCAGCAGGTATGCGTACTGTGACCATTCCAGTCGATTATCTACAGTTCAAGCGTTCTGGTCGCTCATTAACCAGTATTGTTACGGGCTCTGTAACCTCGGCTGGTACGTCTAATTCTGGTGGTAGCTCAGACAGTTCTGACTCGTCAGACTCTAACAATGGAAACAACAACGATAGCTCGACCACATCTACGGGTGGTACACGCATTGAAACCATCACTGAAAGTGACTTCTGGCCGATGCTGCAGCAAGCTGTTGCGAATCTAATTGGTTCAGGCAAAGGGCAAAGTGTGGTTGTAACGCCACAAGCGGGAGTTATTACGGTTCGAGCATTTCCAGATGATATTCGCGAAGTACGCGAGTTCTTAGGTGTATCGCAGGAGCGCATGCAGCGCCAGGTCATTCTTGAAGCTAAAATCCTAGAAGTGACGTTGAATGATGGCTACCAACAAGGCATCAACTGGTCAAACTTATCGGCGTCAATTGGTAACTCGGGTAGTATCGTAGTCAACCGCCCTGCGTCGACATTACCACCATTGGATGCGATTGGCACGCTATTGGGCGGTCAAACCAACGTGACGATTTCGGATGGTAACTTCAATGCCGTGTTGAGCTTCATGTCTACGCAAGGTGACTTGAACGTCCTTTCGAGCCCTCGTATTACCGCTGCCAACAACCAAAAATCTGTCATCAAGGTCGGTACTGATGAGTACTTTGTTACAGAGCTATCGAGCAATGCAGGCAACGGTGAAAACTCAAATGCAGTTCCTGAAGTGGAACTGACGCCATTCTTCTCGGGTATTTCCCTCGATGTGACTCCGCAAATTGATAACAAAGGCAATGTGTTCCTGCATGTTCACCCCGCAGTTATTGAAGTCACGGAAGAAGTGAAGCAATTGAACTTGGGCGGAGATTTCCAAAACATCCAACTGCCATTAGCGAAAAGCTCTATTCGTGAATCAGACTCGGTTATTCGTGCTAAAGATGGCGATGTTGTGGTTATCGGCGGGTTGATGAAACAGCAAAATCGTGAGCTTGTTTCTAAAGTCCCATTTTTGGGCGATGTACCAGCACTGGGGCATTTGTTCCGCAACGTGAATAACGTAACTGAGAAAACAGAATTGGTCATCTTGCTAAAACCGACCGTAGTTGGCGTGAACTCTTGGCAGAAAGAGCTAGAGCGCTCTCGTGATCTGCTGCAAGAGTGGTTCCCAGATGCGCAATAAGCGCTGGGAAAGGTTCTGTTTTTCAATAGGTTTGTGATTCGAGTATGTACTTGTCACACTTTGGATTCCGAGTTCAGCCTTTTTCGTTAACCCCAAATACAGAAATGTTCTTGGGGTTAGTCCCTCACTATGAGGCGATCCAAACCATCCTAGCTGCCGTGCAAATGGGAGAAGGGGTGATTAAGGTGACGGGAGAAGTAGGCACTGGAAAAACCATGGTATGCCGTAAGCTGATCGAGCAGATTGAATCTGAAGTTGAGCTTATTTACTTACCCAATCCAGTGTTGAATGGGGAACAGTTGCAGTTTGCTGTCGCCAGAGAGTTGGGTATCGAGAACGATGATCCGCTGCGTATCGTTTCCCTCATTCAAGAGCACTTGATTCAAGTACATTACTTGGGAAAGAAAACCGTCTTGATCGTTGATGAAGCGCAAGCTCTTTCCCCACAAGCTTTAGAAACATTACGTCTATTTGGCAATCTAGAAACGGAACAAGATAAGCTCATTCAATTGGTGTTATTCGGACAACCTGAGTTGGATGAAAGATTGGCTAACCATGAGCTAAGGCAATTTCGTCAACGCATTACGTTTAGTTGCCAGTTACGTCCTCTCTCTATCGATGAAGGCGTGGCTTACATCAATAATCGTTTAGATAAAGCAGGCAATGGGGCGCACATTTTTTCTATTGAACAGAAAAAAGCGATTTGGCGTTCATCCATGGGGATTCCGCGCTTGATAAACCAAATTAGCCACAAGTCGTTGCTTGCTGCATTTAATGAGCGTTGCACACTATTGAAAAATCATCACGTTTACGCCGCTATGCACGATACGTTTGATGCCCGTAAACCTAAGTTTAAAACACCCGTATTTTGGGGATGGAGTCAACCTTGAGTGCCATCAATAAAGCATTATCAGAACTTGCTGAAAAAACATCGCCGTCAGAGCTTACTCGTGCGGAGATTCCAAGTGTCTCACGCAGTAAACCTTGGCTTTGGCTTGTCGCCGGTTTTTCGTTAAGCCTTGCGGTTGGTAGCTGGGCGGTCTCTCGCGGTCCTGTCCCTTCAGGCGAGCTATCACAGTTTCAAACCGACGCTATGCCACTGTCGTCTGTGAATGTCTCACCAATTGTTTCATCGGAGCGCACTCACTCGCCAACGAGTAAAATGACGCCCGATACAACTCAAGTGGTTTACACCAAACTAGCCACACAGCCGGTAGCGCAACAGCCTCACATGCAAGAGACTGATAGGTTCACGCCAAGATCTGAGATAAATATCGCCTCTGATGATGCAGTTTTACTCGCGCAGTTAGCAACGATGCCGAGCGAGGAGCAATACGATCACGTAACCCACACAACATCAGAAAACAGCTCAATGCGTATTGAGCAGGTTGAGCTTACTCACCGCCAATTATCTCTTAAAGCGGTTAGCCGAGCGGAAAAAGCACTGGATGCTAACGATATGCAAACGGCGTTATCGGCTTATGCCGAGGCGTTGCGTTATGAGCCAATGAATGCAGACACGCGTCAAAAGTTATCAGCGTTGTACTTTGGTAAAGGTGACACGCGTAAAGCATATGAGATTATTCAAGAAGGTATCAACCTAGATACGAACAACCAAGTACTCCGCTTGGCCTTGTCTAAGTTGTTAGTGAAAGCTAATCAACCTGAAGCGGCGCTGAGCCCGCTTGTTCATTTGCCTCCAGTACCAAGTCGAGATTACTTGGCGATGCGTGCGGCATTGGCACAAAAACACAAGCAAAATGACATTGCGCTTGAGAGCTATCAACTCCTCACTCAGCGTGAGCCGGAAAACGCGCGCTGGTGGTTAGGTTTGGCTATTCAACAAGAGCGCGCCCTGGCTTTTACTGCCGCGATTAACTCTTACAACCAAGCTCTGGGTAAAGTTGGCATTTCGAATCAATCGCAAGCATTTATCCGTGACCGTTTGAGCATCTTGAAAGAGTTGGAGAGCGCACAATGAAAATTCAGTTGAGAAAACGCTTGGGCGATCTTCTGGTTGAGGAAGGTATCGTCTCTGAAGAACAAATCCAGCAAGCACTAAACGCACAACGCAGTACCGGGCAGAAGTTAGGGGATGCGTTAATTGACCTTGGCTTTATTACTGAAAAGCAAATGTTGGACTTCTTGTCTCAGCAGCTTGGTTTGCCACTGATCGATCTTGGTCGTGCGCCTGTGGATGCCGAAGCCGTGCAGATTCTACCTGAGGTACACGCACGTCGCTTACGTGCGATGGTCGTTGCTCGAAATGGGGACACACTGCGCGTTGCTATGAGTGACCCTGCGGACTTGTTCATCCAAGAATCATTGATGAACTTGTTGGGCCAATACAACCTTGAGTTCATTGTGGCTTCGGAGCGTCAGCTTATTTCAAGCTTTGACCGTTATTACCGCCGTACTAAAGAGATCGCCTCCTTTGCTGAACAGCTGCATGAAGAGCATAAAGATGTACAAAGCTTTGATTACGGTATTGATGAAGCCGATAGTGAAGAGGTTACCGTTGTAAAGCTGGTTAATTCCATGTTTGAAGATGCGGTACAGGTTGGAGCTTCGGATATTCATATTGAGCCAGACGATCAAGTATTGCGTTTGCGCCAGCGAATTGATGGCGTATTGCATGAAACGCTCTTAAATGAAGTGAATATTGCATCGGCTTTGGTTCTTCGACTGAAGTTGATGGCACACCTAGATATTTCTGAAAAGCGCTTGCCGCAAGATGGCCGATTCAATATCAAAGTTCGTGGCCAATCAATTGATATTCGTATGTCGACGTTACCAACGCAGTACGGAGAATCTGTAGTAATGCGCCTGCTTAACCAGTCCGCTGGTTTGCGTCCGTTAGAAGAGTCGGGCTTGCCGCCAGACTTGCTTGCTCGCTTACGTCGACAGTTGGCGCGTCCGCATGGCATGATTTTGGTTACCGGGCCGACAGGTTCCGGTAAAACCACCACGCTTTACGGCGCATTGAGTGAGCTCAACGAACCTGGGAAAAAGATCATTACAGCAGAGGACCCGGTTGAATATCGTCTGCCTCGCATCACTCAGGTACAGGTTAACAGCAAGATCGATCTAACTTTCTCGCGTGTTCTTAGAACCTTTTTACGTCAAGACCCAGACATCATTCTTGTTGGTGAGATGCGTGACCAAGAGACGGTAGAAATTGGTCTGCGAGCTGCACTAACGGGTCACTTAGTATTGAGCACTCTCCACACCAACGATGCTGTCGACAGTGCGTTACGTATGATCGACATGGGTGCGCCGGGTTACTTGGTTGCTAGTGCAGTCAGAGCTGTGGTGGCGCAGCGTCTTGTGCGCCGAGTTTGCCCCGATTGTAAAACAGAAGACCACTTAGATGAGTCTCGCCAGCAGTGGTTAGCTGGGCGTTTCCCAAATCAAGTTAGCACCATTTTTTATAAAGGCGCAGGTTGCCAAAACTGTAATTTGACTGGTTATCGAGGCCGAATCGGTGTGTTTGAAATGCTCGAACTTGAGCAAGAGATGATGGATAAGTTGCGCGCTAATGATGCGGTTGGCTTTGCGCAAGCCGCGCGCCGCTCAGAAAACTATAAGCCACTGCTTGCTTCTGCAATGGAACTGGCGCTACAAGGCACCGTCAGTTTGGACGAAGTGATGACCCTAGGTGAGGGCGATGCTTCTGGTAAGACTGATCCCATTTTCATATAGGTAAGTGAATGCCAACTTTTCGTTATCAAGGCCGCACGCTAGACGGCTCATCCACTAACGGCAAAATCGAAGCAGTGAACTCAGAAGCTGCGGCGGAAGCTTTGATGAATAAAGGGGTCATCCCGGTCAATATACGGTTAGAGAAAGAGTCGGCAAAAAGCCAAGTGAGCTTATCTAAGCTGTTTGTGCCTGCTATTCCGTTGGAAGTAATTATTCTTTTCTCTCGCCAGTTGTTTAGTTTGACTAAAGCTGGCGTACCTTTGCTGCGCTCTATGCGTGGCTTGTTGCAAAATTGCGAAAACAAACAGCTCAAAGAGGCGCTAGAAGATGTCGTTTCTGAACTGAGTAATGGCCGAGGTTTGTCTTCTGCGATGCAGCAACACAGTAAAGTATTCAGCCCACTGTTCGTTTCTATGATCAACGTCGGTGAGAATACGGGTCGGCTTGACCAAGCGCTATTGCAACTGGCGAATTACTACGAACAGGAACTTGAGACTCGCAAACGCATTAAAGCGGCGATGCGTTATCCAACGTTTGTCATTATCTTTATCACCATCGCCATGTTTGTATTGAATATCTTGGTGATCCCTGAGTTTGCATCGATGTTCACGCGCTTTGGGGTTGAGCTACCATTGCCGACGCGTATTTTGATCGCGACTTCTAATTTCTTTGTTAATTATTGGGTGTTGCTGGTTGTGGCAATGATTGGCGCGTTTACGGTGTTCAGAGCGTGGGTGGCGACGGCTGATGGTCGGGAGAAGTTCGATAAGTTTCGGCTTCGGCTGCCAATTGTAGGCGATATCGTTAATCGTGCGCAGCTTTCTCGTTTTGCCAGAACCTTTTCGTTGATGCTGAAATCAGGGGTGCCACTTAACCAGTCTTTGGCTTTGGCCGGGGAAGCCTTAGGGAACCGTTTTTTAGAAAACCGAATTCTTGAGATGAAGTCCGCGATTGAAGCGGGTAGCACCATTTCAGTGACGGCCATCAACAGTAAAATATTCACCCCATTGGTGATTCAGATGATTGCAGTAGGGGAAGAAACTGGTCGTATTGATGAGTTGCTGCTGGAAGTGTCGGATTTTTACGATCGAGAAGTTGATTACGATCTAAAAACACTGACCGCAAGAATAGAACCATTACTTTTGGTGATTGTAGCAGGCATGGTCATGGTGCTGGCATTGGGTATCTTCCTACCAATGTGGGGAATGCTCGACATCATCAAAGGCGGCTAATAGGTGGTTGAAAATCAAAGCCGAGCAACGCTTATTGTATTTGGGGTTATTGCTACGATTATGGCGGTGGGTTTGGCGGTCAAATTACGTCCTGTGACCGAGCAAGCACAAGTAACTGGAGCGAAGTTAGCGAGAGTTTGGATGCAAGATAGTGTTCAGCGTTATCGTCAAGCTTGGCTAGTACAAGGCGAGCCAGAACATATGCTGATGGATGGCTTAAACCTTACTATGACTGAGGGCGGGTTAGTGTCTCCCTTTACTCAGCAAGGTGTATTAGATTGTGGTTATTGGCTAGCGGTGCATTACCCCCAACGTAAAATAATGACCAACAAGTTAATAGATATCAGTGGAGCCATCAAAACTGATCGTTATGTCTGTCAATACACTTATGAAAATGGTCAGTCGATTGTAGTTATCTCAACTGCTAATCAACTGAAAATAGACGTCGAAATATCGGCGGAGTGATTTTTTTGACACCTAAGCACTATAATTGGTAATGAAAGTCGGTATAATGCAATCATAACCATAAGTAACAGGCTGTAATAGTGGGTAAACAATAATGTGTTTTTCTCATTGCAGCATGAACTGAATAATGGCGAATCGTCATTCTGCTCAAGCGGTAGATACAGTATCCACTTCACGGTCAGTTTTAGTGAAGGTTGCTGCCCCAAACCGTTTTGACAATATCCAAAATGGTCGCGTGACCTAAACGAAACTTTGCAGTTGTACTGCATGCTTACATAGAGAGAGTAAACAATGAAAAG
Source organism: Vibrio sp. Vb1554 (assembly GCF_033344235.1). Taxonomy (NCBI): domain Bacteria; kingdom Pseudomonadati; phylum Pseudomonadota; class Gammaproteobacteria; order Vibrionales; family Vibrionaceae; genus Vibrio; species Vibrio sp. Vb1554. The sequence goes on from NZ_JAWPOJ010000016.1 coordinate 8,436, forward strand.
ACAAGGTGGTTTCACCCTTATCGAATTGGTAGTGGTAATTGTAATCCTAGGTATTCTAGCGGTAACTGCAGCACCACGTTTCCTTAACCTACAATCTGATGCACGTGAATCAGCTCTTCAAGGTTTGAAAGGGGCTATGGATGGTGCTGCCGGTATTGTATTTGGTAAAGCGGCTATTGAAGGAAAAGAAGCCACATTTGGTCAAACGTTAGAAAATGGTATCCAGACGGACTTTGGTTATCCAAAACCTGATACTAACGGCCTAGTTAAGGCAGTTTCTGGTCTGAATGAAGATTGGGCATGGGCATCAACAGCAAGTGCTTCGGGTGCAGTGGGTACATTAGTTGCTACTTTCCCAACTTCTACGCTGAAAGCAGGCGGCACTGACAATACTGTAGATAAGATTAAAGAGACAGAATGTTACGTTACTTATACCTCTGCGTCAGGTAAAGGTATCGATGAGGGTGCTAAAACAACAGTAACTGACACTAAATGTTAATCAGTTAAGAAGTTCCTTTAAAGGTCAGCTAGTCTGACCTTTATCTCTTTATTTTGGTTAATCTCGGAATAGTTCATATGCGTAAATCATCGGGCCTTAGTGCAATAGAGTTTGTCGTTGTGCTGATTATCTTAGGTGTGATCGGTTATGTGGTATTACCAAGATTTATCAGCTTTGAACCAGAAACTTACGAAGCGAAGTGGGAGCAAACCAAGCAGACCGCTGAGCACGTTTCTGAAACGCTGAGCAATAAAGAAACTTACGATCGAATTGAAGAAGAGATTGGCCGTTCAAAAGAGTAAAGTAACTAGACATTGGTTATTTGTTCGTCTGTTCACACTTCGAATCGAAAAATTATAAACCTATCATTAATCTCATAATTTCATCGTATACTTATCTCGCTTGCTCTAAGCCTAAGGTTGGGTTATGAAAATTCGCAGCTCTGCATTAGGGTTCACGTTAATGGAGTTAATCCTCGTGATTGTTCTCCTCTCCATCCTTTCACTTTTTGCAGCCAGCCGTTTTATGGGCTCTGGCAGTTTTTCTGCATATGCATTACAAGAACGTGTGATTTCTGTGATTCGCCAAGTGCAGGTGAATCGTATGCAGTCGAATGCTACAAGTCCTGATAACAACTTTCGTTTACAAGTTTCTAGTTCATGTGTTGGTTCGGTTGCTGCCTGTGCACTAACAGGCAGTGCACGAGATGCTCGTAGTGACGTGGTTATCGATAAGTCCGCAAATTTTTCTGTTATCAGCGGTGCCGAAAATACAGTTAATTTTAACCTTCTCGGCAATCCTGTAAGTGGTGCTGTAAACATCTTAATTGAAGATAAACATGGTCGAAGCCGCTGCCAAGTTGAAATTAATTCTCAAGGTTATGTTTCTAAAGGTACATGCTCATGAAGAAATCTAGTGGCATTACGTTAATAGAAATGATCATCGCGATTGTTTTAATGGGCATTGCGATGGTGGCGTTTACTTCTTTTCTTGTCCCTCAAATTCGAGACTCAGCTATACCTCATTATCAAACTCGTGCCGCTGCATTAGGCCAAGGTTTTATGTCTCAGATATTGTCGCGAGGCTTCGATGAAAACAGCGACTTTGATGGTGGCACCGTTCGGTGTGGTGAGAATGGAGTGAGCTGCACTGACGTAAATAAATTAGGTGCGGATAAAAAACTAGACGGTTCCTTGGAAACAACGCCTAGTGATTTCAATGATGTCGATGACTATATCGGGTGTTGGAGCACATCTACAACGGCTTCTCAGTGTGATGGTGTCCCTAGAGGGAATATTAGTGATGTACTTGGTGCGGACAGTACTGAGCAGTACAAAAACTTTAGATTAGAAATTAGCGTTGCCTATGATGATCTGACGGATAAAGCTCCCGATGAAATAACCGAATACAAAAAAGTAACATTAAGGATTTTTGCGGGGAACACGCAGCCCCTTACTTTAACAGCTATTAAGGGGAACTACTGATGAAAGATCGTGGTTTCACCTTAATGGAAATGATAGTTACGATTGTGGTCGGCAGCTTCATCATGTTGGGGATAGCTGGGTATGTCCAGTTAGGAATGAAAGGTTACGCTGATACTATCGATCGCCAACGAATACAAACACAGGCTCAGTTTGTTTTAGAAAAGATGACCCGAGAAATCCGCCATGCTGTACCTAATAGTTTTCATGTGCCAAAAGGAACAACTAATTGTCTAGAGTTTGTGCCGATTGAATATTCTGGTTTTTACACGTTTAAGAATAATGATTTAGAGTTTTTGCTAGGTAATGACTCAACGCTTAATCCTATTCCTGCGAATCGCAGGATGGTGATAAATCCGAGCCGATATGAAGATTTACAATCAACTTCTTCGCGAAATATAGCCATTGGTGGTTTAGCTAAAACAGGTAAGGTTTTTGTTGTTAGTGGGGGGGCAAGTACGATTACGGGATCCTCTGTTTCTAGCCGTCTTTATATTTATCAAGAGAAGTCGGAGGTTCGCTACTGTTTTGATACCAAGCGAGTTACGCGAAATGGTATTACGGTTGCGGATAGTGTCGATTCGTCCGTAAGTGGTATGCGTTATCTAGAGCCAACTCTGCAACGAGGTGGTTTAGTTCATATCAATTTAGAGTTTGAGCAGGATGGTGAACGTAGTGTGTATCAACAAGATGTGCAGGTGCTCAATGTCCCATAGAAGAAACTCCAGCGGAAATGTACTAATCATCGTGTTGTTCGTCATTATTGTAATGGGATATTTGGCTTCCTCTTTAATGAAAGTGACATGGTCGAATCAAAGCGGATTAACAAGAGAGTTTTTGGGAACAAAAGCTTGGTTTGTTGCTCAGTCTGCAAATGAGTGGGCATTGACAAGGTTATATCCCATCAATGGTACGAGTGATAGCGTCGCGACAATCTGCACAAATACGGTAAGCGGTGCAATGCCTAATGTCACACAAGGGACCGGATGTAGGCTTAGCCCAATGAGTTGTGTAGATTTAGGCACTTTAAACTTAGGAACACCAGCAGCAGAGTCACTATTTAGGGTGCAAGCTACGGCCGTTTGTGGCTCGGGCTTATCGCAAGTTGAGCGCCAGCAAGAGATTTGGGTTCGGGAGTAATAACAAGAATGAAAAAACTGATTTGCTTAGCCTTGATATGTATGATGAGTACGGCGAACGTTCTCGCTAAGGTTCACGATATTACGCCAAGTTGGGACTGGGTGAGGTGGGTCCCTGAAGGTGCAAGCGATTTGTGTGATAACGGTAGTTACCAAGATCGATTTAATTTTTTTGTTAGGCCTACAACCTACGTATGCCCGAACGGACTCACGTTGAATAACGGCGATACTATTGTGTCTGATAGTAAAATGACGATTCGTGTACGAGGTACTATTCAACTCGCTGGCAACAACCAGATCGGTAAATCTAATGCTCATATTGACCTTATTAACGAGACCAGCGATGTTATCGGAGATAACGGTGGCTATGATATTTATGGTGATATTGAGTCGCACGGTAAAATTCAACTTAAGAACCGATCGCATGTTTATGGTTCGATCTTGTCCACGCATGGGGAGGTTATTCTTTCTCAAGCGGTTATTGAAGGAAATGTTACGAGTAAAACGAGCACGATAAAAACCGAACAAAGCGACAATATCATTCGCGGTAACGTTGAAGCTGCTGGAACGGTTACGTTGAAGCAAACCCATGTCGAAGGTAGCGTGACAAGTATCGGTGGTGAGGTGAAAACTGAGCAAAGCGGGAATGAAATTCAAGGTGATATTTCTGCATCAAGCCGGGTTACATTAAATGAAACAAAGGTTACGGGTGACGTTACCAGTAAGGGCTTAGAGGTTATTTTAGAAGCCAATAACCAAGTACACGGAAATATTCTCGCTCTACATAAAGTCGATATTAAAAACTCATTGGTTTGTGGCCGGGTAGAATCAACAGGTAGCGAAGTATCGTTGACTAACTCTAAACTCGATCAAAATCGAGGTGTTTATACTCTTAGTGAAGCGATTCAGTCCCACGGGAAAGCCACAGTAAAAAGCTCGACCGTCTGTGGTTCTGTTAACTCAAAATCACATTCTTACGAGTACAATGATAGTGACATTTATTGTGGTGTAGATGATCCCAACTGTCAGCCCCCCCAGACCGGAGAGTGCCCAATAGAGGCTGTAGCCTCACTTTGTCCTGAATTAGTTCCTGTTATTCCGCCAACACAGCAATGTTCACTATTACCAGAAGAAAACTTCAATTCAGGTTCATTGTCAAACTGGTCGGTGATGGGCTTTGGTACCAGTGACGAGCCCCATATCTCTGATGGACGTTTCATCTTAAACTCAAATAAACCAGAGCAGGCAACAGCCTCTGCATATAACTATATTTTTCCTTCAGATCAGAACTATTTAGAGATTGAGTTTGATCACAATGCATATGGTGGGAATGGTGCTGACGGTGTTGCGCTGGTGATTTCTGATGCGAGTGTCCCTCCTCAAACCGGGGCATTTGGTGGTCCGCTTGGTTACGGGATGAAGCTTCTAAAGAATCACTACCCTGAAGTCTCCAAAGATGTAGAAGGCTTTGCTGGTGGTTGGCTAGGTATTGGTATTGATGAGTTTGGTAACTACATTCGTGAAGGGAGCGAGAAAATCGTTTCAAATAGTGTTGCTGATAATGTTGGGGTGCGTGGACAGGGCGTCCAAGATGCGAATGGTAAGTGGTTGAAAGGTTATCCGTATATCACTGGCAAAAAATACAGCAGCTCGTTGGATAATCGAAAAGGTAAAGAGAAACTGCATCGTTATAAAGTAGTTTTAAATTCGCGTAACACCGATACGATAACGCTGGCTGTATTTCGAAAAGTCGGAAAAAATGGCGGATGGGATCCTGTTATCGAAGAGTTTAACGTTTTGGAAAAAGGTGGTTTTAACTATATTCCAGATAACTTCCGTCTGTCGGTAACGGCATCCACAGGTATGCTTACCAATACGCATGATATTGATAACTTCCGAGTCTGTGCGGACAAGTACTCGCGATTAACAGATGGTATTCATCATTTCGAGTTTGACTACTCAGGCTCAGGCAGTACGTGTCAGGCTTCTGATGTGACACTTAGAGCTTGTATGAATGAAAGTTGTTCTGAGCAATATCCTAGAGATGCATACGATGATGGCAGCTTAACGCCTCTCTCTGTCACTTTACTTCCATCTACTGGCAATAATGTTGCCAACTGGGTTGGTGGTACAAATGTACAGTTTGAGAATGAAACTCAGCTTGAGCTGCAAGGTTCAAGAGCTGGCGATATTACTTTGGGTATCGATCAAAGTTCCGTACCACAGTTTGGCTTTGAAGGGGCACGATGTCGAATTAATGGCGGGCCACTATCTGCTAACAACTGTAATGTAACCTTCGCTTCAAATGTGCTTGCGGTGAATGTTAATGATGTAGTTGCTAGTCGCGAAACTACGGGGGAGGACTACCTATCGTTTTGTTCAACTCGAACTGAAGACGGCGGAGAATCTCGCGGTGTTAATATGTCGATTGATTATGAAGTGGCACCGATCGATAGCTCTCAACCTGTCGTGATTTCTTACAAGAAAAAAGTGAAAGATCAGGCTGTGGAATGGAGTTCAAATGTCGAGCTAACCAGAGCTAATAAATACCTGCCTAATGTTTATTTTGATGATGAAGGCAAGGCATTCTTTAAGTTGAGATACTCTGAAGCTGGAAAGGTCAAACTTAAAGCCAGTGTTGAAGGTGTTGATGACTCGGATGGATTCGGCAGCTTCGTTAGTTTTCCTTCAAAACTGAAAGTTACTGCAAAGAGTGGTGATAAGAGCGGAGAGTGCACCAACAGTGAAAATGGCTGTTCTTCGGGGTTTGTTGCTGCTGGTGAAGTTTTTGAGTTAACCATCTCGGCATTGCAAGATGATGATACGGTTGCTGAGAACTATCAAGAGAAGACTATTACGGTTAGTAATAAAGTGAAGTACCCGTCTAATGGTTCATTAGCCAAACTTCTAAATGAGAAGCTACCAGAATCAAGTAAATGGTCTCGTGGCAGTGTGACGTTTGATCAATCGGTTTCAGAAGTCGGTGTTTTCGAGCTTATTGCTGAGGCACCAGTTGCTAAAGATGAAAATGGCGATGATATTGGCACATCTCTATATCTTGGTAGTAATGCATTTAAAATAGCCGATGGTAAGTCAACCATTGGGCGCTTCTATCCGGATTACTTTAAAGTCACCGGGACAGAGTGGACCTACCCTGATAATCAGAATCAATCTGTATATATGGGACAGAATTTTGAATCGGTTAAGTTTGAAGTCACAGCATATAACGCTAACGGTTACACAACTCAAAATTATGGTGGTTTTGCCAATTCTTTAAAAGCAGATTTGTATTTGGCTGGTGGTTACTCAGATAGACTTAGCATTTTGGATTCCGATTTGACTAGTGATAACTGGTCGGGAGCTGTGTGGAGCAAAACTTGGGATAACTCAGTTTATTGGCGTAAAGATTTATCTTTGCCGAGTCCCGATGGTCCATTTAATTCAAAACTACCGGCAGACAAGGATAGTTCCATCGAAACGTCTATTTCGCTTTCACTTAATAATAATGGAACTAAAGTATCTGGCTATGTTGATCCTACGATGTTCTTAAAAGAAGGGCAAAATAGCACTGAAGATAGAATGGTTTCGCAACAGCTACTATCGCAACCTGATGTCAGGTTTGGTCGCATAGCTCTGGATGATGTGGGAGTGAATCAGGGTAAATCTGTTAATATCCCCCTTAGAGTGGAGTATTGGAGAGATACCCGATTCGTTTTAAACAGTAAGGATAACGGGACAACAGTGTCCCCAACTCTAAAAAGCCAGGAGCCAGTTTGGCCTGATGATGGCTCCGACTGCGACATTTTACTTGAAGGCGTCAGAACGACGGTTAACGATGGTGCCATGCGTGAACTTATTGCTAAGCAAGAGCGCGCAGACTGTGGACGTCAACAAGCTGAAGTTTGGCTTAATCTCGACCCTAGTGGTAACAACCTCCCTTGGCTCAAATACGACTGGAACAATGATGGCTCCGAAGAAAACCCATCATCCGTCGTCACCTTTGGTATTCATCGAGGTAACGATCGCGTGATTTACCGTGGTGAGCCAGGGTTAACCGGACAGTAACAACTTAGGTTTTTGCCCTTAAGTTAGGAAACTGCAAGAAATTGAGGCTTTCTGCTCATGTTTGTGTACCAATACCTTGCTGTGACAGCGAGGCATTGGTACATTTAGAGCAATTTTTGTCTTCTATATTTTTGCAGGATGAGCGAAGAGTATGTTTAAGAAACTTCGTGGCATGTTTTCTAACGATCTATCTATCGATTTAGGTACAGCCAACACTCTAATTTACGTAAAAGGGCAAGGAATTGTCCTTGATGAACCTTCTGTAGTTGCTATTCGTCAAGATCGTGTAGGTTCTGCAAAAAGCGTTGCTGCAGTCGGTCACGCAGCAAAACAGATGCTTGGTCGTACACCTGGCAACATTTCCGCTATCCGCCCAATGAAAGACGGCGTAATCGCTGACTTCTACGTAACCGAAAAAATGCTTCAGCACTTTATCAAGCAAGTGCATGACAACAGCATCCTAAAGCCAAGCCCACGTGTTCTTGTTTGTGTTCCTTGTGGTTCTACCCAAGTTGAGCGTCGCGCAATTCGTGAATCAGCACTTGGTGCTGGTGCCCGTGAAGTTTACCTAATCGACGAGCCAATGGCGGCGGCAATTGGTGCTGGTTTACGCGTATCTGAGCCGACAGGTTCAATGGTGGTCGATATCGGTGGTGGTACAACTGAAGTTGCCGTTATCTCTCTAAACGGTGTGGTTTACTCATCGTCTGTACGTATCGGTGGTGACCGCTTTGATGAAGCTGTGATCAACTACGTACGTCGTAACTACGGCAGCTTGATTGGTGAAGCAACGGCTGAAAAGATCAAACACGAAATCGGTTCTGCTTACCCTGGTGATGAAGTTCAAGAGATTGAAGTTCGCGGTCGTAACCTTGCAGAGGGTGTGCCACGCAGCTTTAGCTTGAACTCAAACGAGATCCTAGAAGCGCTTCAAGAGCCGCTATCTGGCATCGTATCAGCAGTCATGGTTGCACTAGAACAGTGTCCACCAGAGCTAGCTTCAGATATCTCTGAAAACGGCATGGTGCTAACCGGTGGTGGCGCACTACTGAAAGATCTTGATCGCCTACTTATGGAAGAAACGGGTATTCCTGTGGTTATCGCGGAAGATCCACTAACGTGTGTTGCGCGTGGTGGCGGTAAAGCACTAGAAATGATCGACATGCACGGTGGCGATCTGTTCTCTGAAGAATAAAGGTTTAGGTGAAGCTCATGTCGGGCTTCACCTTCATTTCTGCTCTCTCTGTAATTCAAACATGCTCCATACCTAAAAGTATTTAGTTAAGTATTTTTAGGTTGCCAAGTAAGGCTCAATAATCATGGAAGCAATCAGGTCAAAAACAAGATGAAACCGATTTTCGGCAGAGGTCCGTCTCTGCAATTACGTCTGTTTTTTGCTGTCATCGTGTCGGCGAGCTTAATGCTGGCCGATAGTCGTCTAGATACGTTTTCCAACGTTCGATACCTACTAAACAGTATGGTTGCACCGATTCAGTACGCAGCGAATTTGCCTCGTAGTATGTTCGATGGCGTATTTGAACGTTTTAATTCTCATCAGGCATTGGTTGAAGGCAATCGCAGCTTAAAGCGAGAAGTGCTACGCCTGAAAAGCGAGCTTATCTTGCTCGACCAATATAAAGAAGAAAACCAACGCCTACGTAAGTTGCTAGGATCTTCATTTGTCCGTGATGAAAAGAAAGTCGTGACAGAAGTAATGGCGGTGGATACTTCACCTTATCGTCATCAAGTGGTGATCGATAAAGGCCGTATTGATGGTGTTTACGTTGGTCAGCCTGTTATCAACGAGAAAGGCATCGTCGGTCAGGTTACGTTTGTCGCAGCGCACAACGCACGTGTTCTGCTGCTAACGGACGCGAAAAATGCAATTCCTGTCCAGGTGATCCGCAATGATATCCGAGTGATCGCATCGGGCAATGGTGAAATGGATGAAATCCAACTGGAGCACATTCCAACCAGCACAGATATTCAGGTTGGTGATTTATTGGTGACATCCGGTTTAGGTGGCATTTACCCTGAGGGATATCCAGTCGCGACGGTTACCAATGTGGATCACGATACGCGTCAAGAGTTCGCCTCAATCAAGGCTGAGCCGGTAGTGGAGTTTGATCGCTTACGCTACCTACTGCTGATTTGGCCGAATGAAGACCGTCAACACAAAGTACTGCGGTCCAATGTAGATGAAGGGTTAGAGCAAGAACAAGAGGTAACCGATGGCCAATAATGTATTGAGTAGCCGAATGGTGATTGGCGTCAGTTTCTTCGTTGCGCTGGTACTGCAAACCATTCCGTGGCCAGGTGTGTTAGATGTGTTACGCCCTTCATGGTTGTTCCTTGTTACGTGTTATTGGGTGTTGGCACTACCACACCGAGTGAACGTCGGAACTGCGCTAGTGTTAGGCTTATTGTGGGATATCTTGATCGGTTCAATGCTTGGAATTCGTGGCATGATGATGTCGATCGTTATCTACCTTGTGGCGCTGAATTTCCTGTTGATTCGCAACATGGCATTGTGGCAACAGTCGATTTTAATTGCCTTTTTTACTGCGTTATTGGAAGTTCTGATATTCTGTGGGGAATATTTGAACCAGGACGTAGTATTTAATCCATTATCTCTGTGGACGGCGGCAATAAACTGTATACTTTGGCCATGGATGTTTTTATTAATGCGACGAGTTCGTCGCGCTTGGCACGTAAGGTAATGCGGTGAAAAAGAGCCTATCTCTCGTTCTCGCTTCGGGTTCTCCGAGAAGAAAAGAGCTGCTTGCTCAACTGGGTTATGATTTTGAGATCGTATTGCCTGATATTGAGGAAGCCAAACAGGCTCATGAGCAAGCACGAGATTACGTGTTGCGTCTTTCTTTGGAAAAAGCTCAGGCAGGCTTAGCATTGGCTAAGCCTGATTCCGTTGTATTGGGCTCTGATACGGTCGTAGTATGCGATGACCGTGTGCTAGAAAAACCAAAAAGTTTTGAAGATTCAAAGCGTATGCTTACTGACTTATCGGGTCGTCGTCATCAAGTGATGACTGCGGTGAGCGTTGTATCATCGGAACAACAACATTCAGTGGTCGTTACCACTGACGTGTGGTTCAAACCACTGACTCACGAAGAAATCGAACAATATTGGCAGTCAGGAGAGCCATGCGATAAAGCTGGAAGTTATGGTATTCAGGGACTCGGAGGACGATTTGTCACCCGAATCGAAGGCAGTTATCACGCTGTAGTAGGCTTACCTTTGTTCGAAACCGATCAGCTAATTCAAGAATTTTTATAATTGTTTTGAGGTGTGCACATGAGTGCAGAATTGCTGCTTAACGTGACCCCGAGTGAAACTCGTGTGGCCATGATTGAAGGTGGAGTACTACAAGAAATACATATCGAGCGCGAATCGCGTCGCGGTATTGTGGGCAATATATACAAAGGCAAAGTAAGCCGAGTGTTACCTGGTATGCAGGCGGCTTTCGTCGACATTGGTTTAGATAAAGCGGCGTTTTTACATGCGTCAGATATTGTTCCTCATACCGAATGTGTGGCAGAAAACGAAAAACAGCAGTTTCAAGTCCGTGATATCTCTGAGCTGGTACGCCAGGGACAAGACATTGTTGTGCAAGTGGTCAAAGATCCGCTCGGCACGAAAGGTGCGCGTTTAACGACGGATATCACCTTACCTTCGCGTTATCTTGTTTTTATGCCGGGGGCCAGCCATGTCGGTGTTTCGCAGCGTATTGAAAGTGAGAAAGAGCGTGAGCGTTTGAAAAAGGTGGTGAACCATTACTGCGATGAGCACGGTGGTTTTATCATTCGTACCGCGGCAGAAGGCGCTGATGAAAAAGAGCTCTCTCAAGATGCGGCATTTCTAAAGCGTTTGTGGCTAAAAGTCATGGAGCGTCGCTCAAAATACAAAACGCGTTCAACACTTTACGGTGAACTCGGCTTAGCTCAACGCATTCTGCGTGACTTTGTTGGCACAGAGCTCGATAAGATCATGGTCGACTCCCGCCTTGAATACGAGAACCTGAAAGAATTCACTTCTGAGTATGTACCGGAGTTAACAGATAAGCTTGAGCTTTACGAAGGTGACAAGCCAATCTTTGACATGTACGACACCGAAAACGAAATTCAGCGTTCTTTAGAGCGCAAGGTCGAGCTAAAATCGGGCGGCTATTTGATCATCGATCAAACCGAAGCCATGACCACCATCGACATCAACACGGGTGCATTTGTTGGTCGTCGTAATCTCGAAGAGACTATCTTCAATACCAATATAGAGGCAACGCAAGCTATTGCGCGTCAGCTACGTTTACGTAACCTCGGCGGTATCATCATTATTGATTTTATCGATATGGCATCCGAAGAGCATCGTCAGCGAGTACTTACCTCACTGGAAACGGCGTTGGCGAAAGACCGAGTAAAAACCAACATCAACGGCTTTACCCAGCTTGGCTTAGTTGAAATGACGCGTAAGCGCACACGAGAAAGTATTGAACATATCTTGTGTTCTGGCTGTCCTACTTGTGAAGGCCGTGGCAGCGTGAAAACGGTCGAAACCGTATGCTTTGAGATATTACGCGAGATTACTCGTGTGAACCGTGCTTACGACGCCGATAATTTTGTCGTGTACGCATCGCCGTTTGTTGCTGAAGCGCTATTGGGCGATGAGTCTCATGCGTTAGCTGAGCTCGAAGTATTTATTGGCAAGCAAGTGCGAGTTCAGGCTGAACCCCTGTACATTCAGGAACAGTTTGACGTCGTAATGATGTAATTTGGAACATTTGTGAATTCTGGTGTTAACCGTTTTGGGCGTTTTTGTGCGTGGAGTTTAGTTACTGTATTGGTGTTATTAGCCATATTAGTGACCACGCTGCGCGTCACATTGCCGCAACTTAACCATTTCCAAGATGAGATCAAAACCTGGGTCAAGCAAGGCACAGGTTTTGACGTTTCTATTGCTAATGTCGCAGGGACGTGGCGCAATAATCATCCCTCAATTGCGTTACTGGGTTTAGAGGCAAATCTACCAAACGTGCAAGATGCACGCTTCGCTGTTGAAGAAGTCCAAATTGAGTTCGACCTTATTCAATCTCTTTTTCAACTTAAACCTGTAGTTGCAGACCTTACCATTCATAACCTCGCTTTAGACATTCACACGGTAGACATTCTGCCGACTTCTCATCGTCAAGATCCGAAGCCTGAAGTGGATAAGAGCGAAGTGAAACTCATTGACCAACTCGACTCACTTCTTTTACGTCAGTTCGAAGACTTCACTATTAGCGATTCACGGATTTGGTATAAGTCGGTGTCTGGTGAAACTCGCCGTTTAGATATTGAGCAGCTTCGTTGGAGCAATCAAGGGAAACGTCACGTAGCCGAAGGCACGGTTAGCATTGCCGATGTTCGCCTGAACTCATTGTTAGTAAGCGCTAACTTTAAAGATCATGGCTCGTTGCGCGATGTATCTGGTGAGTTTTACGTGAGTGCTCAAGATGTCTCGGTCACACCTTGGCTGACCACTTACATGCAAGAAGAGTCAGGAGCAGAGTCGGGTAAAGTCAGCTTAAATACTTGGCTAACGCTCAAACATAGCCAACCGCATGATGCTTATGTTGAATTGCTGCCTTCCGAGTTGGTGTGGAATGAAGATGGACATCATGAGCTGTTTATTGAGTCTGGAATTTTCAATCTTCGACCAGATAAACAAGGCTGGAAAGTAAATGGCCACTCACTTCAGATCAGAACCGATAATACCCCTTGGCCAGAGCTAGACGTCGCGTTTGATTGGCAACCAAACGGCTGGATGCTTAATCTCTCTCAACTCGACATTGAAGCACTCATTCCGCTCATTAAGCTGGCTCCAGAGTCAGAGTCGACCAGTGACCTTATTAACAAACTAGCACCGAAAGGTCGGGTCGAAGATGTCCGATTGTCAATGAACGGTGGTTTAGACACCTTACGCTACTCGGCTGAACTGGATGAACTCGCGATGACACAATGGGAGCTCCTACCCGGGTTTCATCACGTACAGGGCAGCGTATCGGGGGGGGGGAATCAAGCTAAAGCAAAAGTCACCGTCATTGATGATGTATTTCCGTACGGCGATGTATTCCAAGCTCCGCTGAATATCAAACAAGGTGAAGTCGATATTATCTGGCAGCAAGATGATGCGGGTTGGCGTTTGTGGGCGGATAAAGTGACGGCAGCAACGCCTGATCTTCAAGTCTTGGGGGCATTCCGTCTTGATTTTCCAAAAGAACAAAGCCCATTTTTATCGTTCTATGCCGAAGCGGATCTCTACAACGCGGGTGAAACATGGCGCTATCTACCGACTCTGGCACTTGGACAAGACTTGACCGACTATCTTTCGACCGCGATTCAGGGCGGAAAAGTGAATACAGCGAAATTGTTGTGGTATGGCGAGTTAGGTGATTTTCCTTACAAAGAACATAATGGCATGTTCCAAGCTTGGGTTGGATTAAAAGACGCGAAATTTAGCTTTGATACGGCATGGCCAACCATCACGGATTTGCAGCTAGACTTGCTGTTTGAAAATGACGCCATGTATTTGGATTCAAAATCAGCCACACTAAATGGCGTTCATGCCAAGCGTATCACTGGGCGAATCCCTGAGTTGGCAGAAGGTGGACACATCGAGATTGAAGCGAAAGCAAGCGCGCCGGGTAATGAAGTCCGTGACTACATGATGGCGACGCCATTAGTGGATTCAGTCGGTGCCGCATTGACAGCGCTGCAAGTGAGTGGTCCCGTTTACTCTGAGTTTCAACTCAACATACCGTTTGATTTTGAGAAAGAGTCTCGCGCTTGGGGTTATGCAGATTTAACAGAAAATCGTGTTGATATTGAAGCGCCGCCAATGACGCTTGAAAACGCCACAGGGCGTATCACCTTCGACAATGATGTGGTTACCACATCGGGTTTGTCGGCCGAATTATTACAACAGCCTATCTCTCTTGATTTCCATGGAGAGAGTGCGGAGCAAGGCTACAACGTGACAATTAATACACTAGGAGATTGGGATGTCGAGCCTCTCAAACCCTATGTCGGTGAGCGTTGGTTAAACCTTGTTTCTGGCCATGCGCCGTGGCAAATGGACATTGACTTGCAACTCAATGATGTCGGTTTCACTTATCAGCTTGAAGTGCTGGCGCAGCTAAATCGTCTGGCTAGTCAATATCCTTATCCTTTAGCGAAAAAAATTGGTGAGTCTGGGCAAGCGAAACTGCAAGCATCCGGCAACCAAGAGAGTATTTCAGCAAGACTACAGATCCCAAATGTGAAGTATCAAACTGAGATAGATATCGCTGGCGATGTCCCGGTTCTGACTGCGACTCATTTAATGGTTGGCAAAGGTGGCTTCCGGATTAGTCCTATTGTCGGGCACGATGCTTCGGTGCGTGTCGAAGAACTGAATTTAGACCAATGGGCTGAGCTTGCGCAGGTCTCTGAGAGCAAGCCTTCATCGTCTGTTTTGGCAAGCATGAAAACGCCGACCATTCCATTGCCGACACGCATTGACGTTGAAACGCCAAACTTACAGTTCGGTGGGATTGAGTTTCATGATGTGGATTTTTCAGCAAGCAAGAAAAACTTGAGTTGGCAGCTCGATGTGGACAGTCAAGAGGTTAAAGGGAAAGCTAATTATCTGAAACCCTATGATCTATCGGTCTCTTTAGAGCACTTGCATCTGTACATCCCAGGGTTTGAAGAGATGACCAAAGAGCGCAGCTCAATCTTTGCGAGTGAAGATCAAAACGCACCTTTGATTACCAATTTTGACCGCAAGTTTCACGCTGAGATGCCAAACTTAACTTTGAACATTGATGATTTTTGGCTGCAAGGCTACAAAGTGGGCAAAGTGAATGTTGATTTGCAGCGTCGCCAGAACCGCTTGGAGTGGAAAAATATCACCTTTAGTAGCGGCAAAAACCGCATTGATATGAGTGGTTGGTGGGACCTGACGAAAGAGAGTAGCCATTCCAACTTAACCATGAAAATGAAAGGTGATAACAACACCGATCTTATGGAGCGCTTTGGTATTACATCAGGCATTCAACAAGCACCATTTGAGATCAATGCCAATATGGAATGGGACGGCGCACCTTGGTCAATGAAGACACAAACCTTGCAAGGAAACGTCTCAACGGAATTTGGTAAAGGCGTGATCAGTGAAGTTAGTGGTGCGGCACGCTTGTTAGGCTTGTTCAGCTTGGATTCTATCATTCGTAAAATGCAGCTCGACTTTACCGATGTATTCGATAAAGGCATGGCATTCAACTCGATCACGGGAACGGGCAAAATCCAAGACGGTGTGTTTATCACCAATGATATCGTAATGGATGCGTTAGCAGGGGAAATGCAAATCCGCGGTATCGCTAATATGAACAGCAGAATGGTTGATGCGGAAGTGAAATTCACACCAGACATCACATCAGGCTTACCAATGCTGACTGCGTTTGCCGTTGCGCCTCAAACTGCTTTGTATGTCTTGGCCATCTCTACGGTGATATCTCCGGTGGTTGAGGTCTTCACTCAAGTCAATTATGAAGTGAAAGGCCCACTAGATTCACCAACGGTGAAAGAAATTTCGCGAAGTAAAGGTGAATACAAGCTACCAGAAAAACTGCGTGAACAGGCCAAATAATTCACCGAATATAATGGAATAGGGAGGAAACACATGGAACGTGTTGGCATTATTCAAATGACTTCTGGTCCGGATATTAACGCGAATTTGGACTTCATCGAAAAACAGTGTGCTTTAGCGAGCAAGCAAGGTGCCAAACTTGTTCTTACTCCTGAAAATACAGTGCTATTTGCCAGTCGCGAAGCTTATCATCAACATGCAGAGCCACTTGGCAGTGGCATGATTCAACAGCGGCTCTGTGAAATCGCAAGAAAGAACCAGTTAACACTGATTGTCGGAAGCATGCCCATTCAAACCGCAAAAGGTGTCACGACAACAACACTTGTATTGCCGCCGCACGGTAAATGCATTGCTCACTATGACAAACTGCATATGTTTGATGTCGACGTAGCCGATGGTTATGGTAGTTATCGTGAGTCGGATACGTTTATGGCGGGTAATCAAATAGTCGTTGCGGAAACTGATATCGGCAGTGTTGGATTGAGTATTTGTTATGATTTACGTTTCCCAGAACTTTATAAAGTATTGCGTCAAGAAGGGGCGGATATCATTGTGGTGCCCGCTGCGTTTACCGCTGTGACGGGGCAAGCTCACTGGGAAATACTATTGCGAGCTAGAGCGATTGAGACACAATGTTGGATTTTGGCAAGCGGACAAACTGGAACGCATCCATGTGGACGAAAAACATGGGGACACTCAATGGTCGTTGACCCTTGGGGACGTATCCATAAACAGCTTCAGGATGAAGTAGGCTTATTGGTGACAGAGATAGATTTGTCACAAAGCCAACAAGTAAGGCAGAATATGCCGCTGACTCAACACAGTCGCTTTCAAAATGAATTGAGACGGAAATAAAAGAGCTAACTATGAGCACAAACCAAATAGAACAGGCACTCCTTGCCCCAAATGGTCTGACAGAACAAGACATTGCTGACACGCTTGCCAGCATTGCTACGCGCCAGATCGATTATGCGGACATTTACTTTCAGTCCAGCTGGCATGAGTCTCTGGTTCTAGAAGATAGCATCATCAAAGATGGCTCTTTTAACATTGATTGTGGTGTTGGTGTCCGTGCAGTAACTGGCGAGAAAACCGGCTTTGCCTACTCTGATCAAATCCAGCCTGAAGGCCTGAAGCAGAGTGCAATGGCGGCGCGCGGTATTGCTCAGCAAGGGCAAAATGGCAAAGTCCAAGCGTTTAAACGCACCGAAAACCAAGCGTACTACGCCGCTGTGAATCCACTAGCTGAATGGGAAAAGCAGCAAAAAACAGAATTGCTCAAATCTCTAGATGCTTACATCCGCACTAAAGAACCATTGATTAAAGAAGTTTCGATTAGCATCAGCGGTGTGCATGAGCAGATGCTTGTTGCGGCAACAGACGGTACTTATGCAGGCGACATTCGTCCTTTGGTGCGTTTGTCTATTAGTGTGCTTGCACAAAAAGGCGAACGACGTGAACGCGGTAGTGCGGGGGGCGGAGGCCGTTTCGGTTACGATTTCTTTTTAACGGAAAGCAATGGTATGAAACAAGCTTTCCATTACGCAGACGAAGCGATTCGAATGGCGTTAATCAACCTTGAAGCAGAAGCCGCACCAGCAGGCATGATGCCAGTGGTATTAGGCTCAGGTTGGCCAGGCGTGTTGCTACACGAAGCGGTAGGTCATGGCCTAGAAGGTGACTTTAACCGCAAAGAGTCGTCAGTGTTCTCTGGAAAAATGGGTCAACAAGTGACGTCTTCACTATGTACCATCGTCGATGATGGCACGTTAAAAGACCTTCGTGGTTCATTGAATGTGGATGATGAAGGGGTAAACGGCCAGTACAACACGCTTATCGAAAATGGTGTGCTGAAAGGTTACATGCAAGACAAGCTAAACGCGCGGTTAATGGGTGTGAACCCAACAGGTAACGGTCGTCGTGAATCGTATGCACACTTGCCAATGCCTCGTATGACCAACACCTACATGCTTCCAGGTGAACATACGCCAGAAGAAATTATCTCGACGGTCGAGAAAGGGTTGTATGCGCCAAACTTTGGTGGCGGCCAGGTGGACATTACTTCGGGTAAGTTTGTGTTCTCTGCATCGGAAGCGTACTTGATTGAAAACGGTAAAATTACGCGCCCTGTTAAAGGTGCGACGTTGATTGGCTCAGGTATCGAAGCAATGCAGCAAGTGTCTATGGTCGGTAACGACCTAAGTATCGACAAGGGCGTTGGCGTATGTGGTAAAGCAGGTCAAAGTGTGCCAGTTGGTGTTGGTCAGCCGACCTTGAAGCTGGACTCACTGACAGTGGGTGGCACGGAGTAACTCAGTCGAATCGTTATAAAAAGAGCGCTCATTAGAGCGCTCTTTTGCTTTGTGAGTCGGTGTCAATTACAGGTTTTCTTCAGCAAATTCCGCCAAGCGGCTACGAACCACGCCGTTGAGGTGAATATTTGCGCTGCCTTCAAAGTTCTTGAAGCGCTCAACCATGTACGTCAATCCTGATGTCACTGGGGTGAGGTAATGAGAGTCAATCTGCGCCAAGTTACCGGAGCAGACGATTTTGGTTCCTTCGCCACAGCGGGTAATGATGGTTTTGATTTGTGATGCAGTGAGGTTTTGACACTCATCAAGCAGTACAAACGCATTTTGAATCGAACGGCCACGCATAAAGTTGATCGATTTAAATTGAATGTTGGCTTTATCGCAGATGTACTTCAATGAGCCTTCAGTGCAGTGATCGTGTTTATGTAGTGCTTCCAAGGTATCGGTCACCGCCGCTAACCACGGCATCATTTTCTCCTCTTCGGAGCCGGGTAAGAAGCCGATGGATTCACCGATATCTGGCGTGTTACGTGTTACGATAATTTTATCGAACATGCTTTTTTCAATGGTTTGCTCCAATGCTGCTGCCATTGCCAGTAATGTCTTACCACTACCCGCTGCACCCGTTAGAATCACCAAGTCAATTTCTGGATCGAGTAAGGCATCTAACGCCATTCCCTGGTAGATATTTTTAGGTGTGATGTCCCAAGCCTTACGATGCATTAGACGTTCGCGGCTCAGGTCGAGAAGCGTTAGCTTGTCTTCATTGATGGTTTCTACGCGACCAGCAAAGTCACTGTCTTCATCAATAACGTATTGGTTGATAAAGGTTGGGTCGAAGGGTTCGCGACTGAGTTTGTGGTAAGTTTTTCCGCCCAGTGCATAGCTTTCTACTTCCTCAATACCGCTCCAGAAATCACCTTCACGCAATTGAAAGCCTTTGGTTAGGTATTGAATGTCGTCAATCAGTTGGTCGGTTCTATAGTCCTCAACAAAGCGTACACCAGCCCCTTTGGCTCGCAGACGCATGTTGATGTCTTTCGTGATCAGTACCACTTCACGTGGTGCACGTTTATTTTGCAGATAAAGCACCGCGTTGAGAATACGGTTGTCACCGGCCTTGTCGGCGAAGGCTTTGACGGTTTCCTGCAGTTCAAAATCCGCCAAAATGGAAATGGTACCTTGGTCGGGGTTGTCTTTAGAAACAGGAATACCTTCAGAGATTTCATCTGGCGTTGCTTCTTTAAACAAATCTTCCAAGGTGCGAATAGCTACGCGCGCATCTCTTGCAACGTCGCGCTTGCTGTCTTTGATTCGGTCGAGTTCTTCCAACACGGTCATGGGGATAACGACATCGTGTTCTTGGAAAGAGAAGATGGCAAAGGGTTCATGAAGAAGAATGTTGGTATCGAGTACAAACAGTTTCCGATCGGTATCGCCCATAGCGTCTCCTTGCCGTAGTACGGCTCTGCATGCGAGTTGTTAGGTCGTTTCCAAATAGGTGTGAAGTGACCTAACTCTGATTGCTTGCAATAGAGGTTGTCGGGCTGATGTCGGCTAGTGTGCAACCGAGTAGCAAGACAACTTACTGCAAACCCGTGTTGATCCTAATCGTGTACTAACGCGCTTAAATCATATGCAATGGTTTTAAACGCCCCTCATTAGAAGTATACGTAATATTTACGTTCTACAACTTAATAATTGGCATGAGTATTTTACAATTTGATTGCATTTAGAGTTTGGGAAAAAAAGTTTCTGCTTGGTGCGGTTTCGGCGTGACCTAAATCACAGCTTCAAGTAAGATTAGCGACCTTTTTCTGCGTATAGGCTACGTCCGATTTATCATGTTGAGCTGGCTTAAAAAATACTCAGTTCATACTGGAATGACGAATGCTATCGGCATAGCAGAAGCCAGAATCAGATCTAAACTATTATCCATGCCTACGGGCATGAGTAGACCAACAAGAAATACGAATCAAGAACTAATAACGAGGTAGTCAATTCATGACATTTGCTTTGGGGCAGCGCTGGATTAGCGATACGGAAAGCGATTTAGGTTTAGGTACCGTTGTAGCAATGGATGCTCGTACTGTGACATTGATGTTTGCAGCGTCAGAGGAAAACCGAGTTTACGCACGTAACGATGCACCTGTTACCCGAGTCACCTTTAATGTTGGGGATGTCATCGATTGCCAAGAAGGTTGGTCTCTAAAAGTAGAAGAAGTACTGGAAGATGAAGGTCTTTACACCTATTTCGGTACTCGTGAAGACACGCAAGAAACCGCTGTTGTTCTGCGTGAGATTTTTCTTAGCAACCAAATTCGTTTTAACAAACCTCAAGATAAGTTGTACGCCGGTCAAATCGACCGTATGGACAACTTTGTTCTGCGTTACCGTGCGCTAACCAACCAGTTTGAGCAGCATAAGAGCCCAATGCGTGGCCTATGTGGTATGCGTGCAGGTTTGATCCCTCATCAGCTTTACATCGCGCACGAAGTTGGCCGTCGTCACGCGCCACGCGTCTTGTTGGCGGATGAGGTAGGTTTGGGTAAAACCATCGAAGCGGGCATGATCATCCACCAACAAGTTCTGTCTGGTCGTGCCGAACGCATTTTGATTGTGGTGCCTGAAACACTGCAGCATCAATGGCTGGTTGAGATGATGCGTCGTTTCAATCTGCATTTCTCTATCTTTGACGAAGAGCGCTGTATCGAAGCTTTTGCGGATGCAGAAAACCCATTTGATACTCAGCAATATGTGCTGTGTTCTTTGGATTTCCTACGCAAGAGCCGCAAGCGTTTTGAACAAGCACTGGAAGGTGAATGGGACCTACTGGTCGTCGATGAAGCGCATCACCTTGAATGGAGCCAAGATAAACCGAGCCGTGAATACCAAGTGGTAGAAGGCTTGGCTGAACGTACTCCAGGTGTGTTGCTACTGACTGCAACGCCAGAGCAGCTTGGTCGTGAGAGTCACTTTGCTCGTCTGCGTTTGTTGGATCCAGACCGCTTCTATGATTACGAAGCGTTCGTTGAGGAAGAAGAGCAATACGCGCCCGTAGCAGATGCGATTACTTCACTCTTTTCCGGTGAAAAGCTACCTAATGAAGCAAAAAACCAGATCACTGAGTTGTTGTCTGAACAAGACGTAGAACCACTTTTCCGTATTATCGAAAGTGAAGCGGACGAAGAAGCTAAAGCGTCGGCACGCCAAGAGCTGATCGATAACTTGATGGATCGTCATGGTACAGGGCGTGTTCTGTTCCGTAATACGCGCGCGGCCATCAAAGGCTTCCCTACGCGTAACGTGCATCTGATGCCAATGGATATTCCACCGCAATACACTACATCAATGCGTGTTGCTGGGATGATTGGCGGTAAGATGAGTTCTGAAGCACGTGCGATGAAGAACCTTTACCCGGAAGAAATTTTCCAAGAATTTGAAGGCGATGACGCGAGCTGGTGGCAGTTTGACTCGCGTGTGAATTGGTTGCTTGAAAAAGTAAAAGAGAAGCGCAGCGAGAAAATCCTCGTGATTGCTTCTCGTGCGAGTACCGCGCTGCAATTGGAGCAAGCACTGCGTGAGCGTGAAGGTATCCGCGCCACCGTTTTCCACGAAGGTATGTCGATTCTTGAACGTGACAAAGCGGCGGCTTACTTTGCGCAAGAAGAAGGTGGAGCACAAGTTCTTATCTGTAGCGAAATCGGCTCTGAAGGTCGTAACTTCCAGTTTGCCAACCAACTTGTCATGTTCGACTTGCCATTCAACCCAGACTTGCTTGAGCAACGTATTGGTCGTTTGGACCGTATCGGTCAAAATCGCGATATCGACATTCATGTTCCTTACCTGAAAGGCACATCGCAAGCGATCTTAGCACGTTGGTTCGATGAAGGCCTGAACGCTTTTGCGGAAACCTGCCCAACAGGCCGTGCTGTTTACGATAAGTACTCCGATGATCTGATTGAAATTCTTGCCTCTGGTGATACCAGCACGCTAGATGAGATCATTGAAGCGTCAGCAAAAATGAATAAAGAGCTGAAATCCCAATTGGAGCAAGGCCGTGATCGCCTATTAGAAATGCATTCGAATGGCGGGGAAAAAGCACAACAAATCGTTGAGAAAATTGAATCAACTGACGGCGATACCAATCTGGTCACCTTCGCACTTTCTCTTTTTGACACGATTGGCCTGAATCAAGACGATAAAGGTGAAAACGCCCTGATTGTGACCCCATCTGAGCACATGATGGTGCCAAGCTACCCAGGTCTGCCATACGAAGGAGCGACGATCACGTTTGATCGTGATACAGCGTTATCTCGTGAAGATATGCACTTTATCAGTTGGGAACACCCAATGATCCAGGGTGGTATCGATCTTCTTATGAGTGAAGGGGTGGGGACGTCTGCGGTATCTCTATTGAAAAACAAAGCGTTACCAGTCGGGACTATTCTTCTTGAGTTGATTTACGCGGTAGATGCGCAAGCGCCAAAACGCAGTGGTATCGCGCGCTTCTTACCGAAAACGCCAATCCGTTTAATGATGGACTCGCGTGGTAATGATTTGTCTGCTCAAGTGGAGTTTGAAAGCTTTAACCGCCAGCTCAGCCCTGTAAACCGTCACTTAGGTAGCAAGTTGGTTACGTCGGTACAGAAAGACGTACACCGCTTAATTGAAGCTGGTGATGTTCTTATTGAAGAGAAGGTCGAAGAAGTACGCAAGCAAGCTCATCAAGATATGCAGCATAGTTTGAATGCAGAACTTGAGCGTTTGCAAGCACTGAAAGCGGTGAACCCAAATATTCGTGACGAAGAAATTGAAGCTATCGACGCACAAATTAAAGAGCTTACTGGTTATATCAACCAAGCTCAGGTTCAGCTCGACTCGCTGCGTTTGATTGTGGTGAGCCACAACTAAGTAAGTATTTATTGCTCATTAAAAAAGGTCTTCAGTTGAAGACCTTTTTCTTTATTTACGGTTTAGTTTCTTTATGCGGAATGCATTAATCACTGATAGCTATCTCATTTACATCAACCACTTCCACCAGATAAATACAGCCAAGAAGCCAAACAAGTAAATCAGGCCTGCAATCGACAACCACTTTAGTTTAGGTCCAACAGCCAAAGGCTCAGGTAACTCAGTTTTGCTCACTAAGGTGTAATTTAGCAGAGCAAAGAATGGCGTGGTCATAAAGGCGAGAATCATCGCAAAGTTCAGCATAGGCAATAACGCAGAAGCCCAGAAAACCACAATACCTAATGCAAGTAAGGAGACTACCAGCATGATCGCTGAAGTGGTTTTAGGGTTAGTGTCTGGTTGTGAGCGCAGTAGGCGTTGAGAATCCGAAATAACGCGCGAATAGCCATCAATAACGGTAATCGTGCTGCCAAAGATACAGAAAAACGCAATTACCGCGATTAAGTAACGAGACCATTCGCCAATCGTTGCCGCATATAAGCCAACCAATTGGTGGGAGAAGCCAACGCCAGAGCTTTCAAGCGCAACGCCAGAACCATAAAGCATCAAAGAGCCTAGAGATACAAAGATAATGGCAAGAAACGCCGTGCCAATATAACCGACATTAAAGTCAAATAGAGCAGAGCGGTATGTTACTTCTTGCTGGCTTGATTGGCGTTTTAGCCACGCTGAGGTTAAACAGGAGATCTCTATCGGTGCAGGCATCCACCCCATTGTCACGACGATAAAACCAATAGCCGCAATAGACCAAGGTGACGGCGGCTCGAAGTTGGCTACTTGCTCAACAGGGTTACCAAAGGCGATAGAAACAGCGAGTAAAGTCGCGATGGTTAACACCGACATTATCACCTTAGATAGCGTATCGAGCGCTTTGTAATGGCCAGCAAATAATATGATCAGGCAGGTGGCAATCACAATGATGCTGAGTGATGCCATTGATAGTGAAAACGGAATGAAGTAGCCCAGCAAGCTAGCGCTAAACATCAACAAAGCGGCGGTATTGATAACGGCCGATACCACGCTCAGAAATAGAAATAGCCATAGATAAGGCCGACCTAATTTCGCGTAGCCCTCAACCAAGGTGAGCCCTGTCCCCATGGTGTACTGTACGCCCGCTCGGAAAAAAGGGTATTTAAACAGGTTTACGAGCAGAATCAGTGCAGCCAATTGCCAACCATAAATCGCACCAGCCTTGGTTGATGCCACGAGGTGAGAGCCACCGACCGCAGCAGATGCCATTAATATGCCGGGGCCTAGCGAACGAAAAAATAAGGAAAGTTTGGATTGGGGTTTATCTATAACGGCGGAGTCCATTGCTTATTGTCCTTTTTATCTTATGTATCTTTCTAAAGAGATACATACCGCAGTACATGACAAACTGAGCGCTCGCCCTATACTGCGCAACGGTAATGTCTTTTAAATGCTGTGTTTTGATGTATTTATTTTAAGTATTCTTTGCGAATATCATGCTGTGTACATCTAGCACTCTATTCAGTTATGCGTCTTGTTGTCAAACTAAATTTACAATGTGCTATTTTCTATTTTTATGCTAAAGGATTGACTTTGTTTTATTGGTTTTAACTTTTCTTCCGAACCCTGCATCTGGATGCTATTTGGGTATATAATCGCGGCGTTTTATTTTTGTAGAGATCTCCCATGGCAATGCTTGAATATACCCCTCCCACCGACCCTTGGGTTGATATCGTTTTTGAGGATGACGACATTCTGGCAGTGAATAAGCCATCAGGGCTGCTGTCTGTCCCTGGTCGCCTTGCAGAGCATTACGACAGCATGTGGAGCCGCCTCAAAGAGTTGCATCCAGAAATTCAAGTTGTGCATCGCTTGGATATGTCGACATCAGGGTTGATGCTGCTGGCGAAAAACAAACCCGCGGAGCGAGCATTAAAAAAGCAGTTCCAATATCGCCTCACTCACAAGGTGTATTACGCACGTGTTTGGGGGCATGTTGAGTCGCAAGAAGGGAATATTGATCTTCCATTAATTTGTGATTGGCCAAATCGTCCACGACAAAAAGTATGTTTTGACGACGGCAAACCATCTCAAACTTTATTCCAAGTAGTGAAGCGTGAAGTGCACCCTGATGGCACCCATACGACCGTTGTGCGACTACTGCCCATTACTGGTCGATCGCATCAGTTACGCGTGCATTTGATGGCGATTGGTCATGCGATTGTGGGTGATGAGTTTTATGCAAGCGAAGAGGCGTATCAGTTTTCAGAACGTTTAGAGTTGCACGCTGCGGAGCTAAGTTTTTATCATCCAGCTACGGATCAGCTGAGCAGTATTTTTGTACCCTGTGACTTTTATTCTGAAGCCGAGGCGATGATCTTTAACTATTTTTCGCCAGAGCGTACATTGCCTGATTATAAAACGTTGCCACACCCTTAATGCCAATTGCACTCAACAGCGGTTCTTTCTAGTTCGCTATTTTTGGCTATTTCGTTACTGTGGTTGATGTATCCTGTCTTTCAGCCGTGAACAAGGAGTTGTTATGTCTTTGCCAAGCATCGTATTTTTAGATCGAGCGACCATCCCAGAACATATTGAGATCCCACGACCTGGCTTTCCGCACCACTGGCGTGAGTACGACCTAACTGCGCCTGGGCAGGTAATAGAAAGGTTAGCAGATGCCGATATCGTGATTAGCAATAAAGTCCTGCTTGACCAACATGTATTAGAGCAACTACCAAAATTACGGATGATCGCGGTTGCCGCAACTGGTTTTAACAACGTCGATGTGAACTACTGTGCTAATCATGATATTGCGGTTGCTAATGTACGTGGTTACGCGACGCGTTCGGTGCCCGAGCACGTGATGGCAATGTTATTCGCTTTAAGACGGAATTTATTTGGGTACCACCAAGATATTGCCGCAGGTGAGTGGCAGCGTAACCAGCAGTTTTGTTTTTTTACTCACCCAATCGGGGATATTGGTGGTAGCACGTTAGGTGTTGTTGGTAGTGGGGCACTAGGGCAAGCGACGGCGAATCTGGCTCAAGCGTTAGGAATGACCGTCTTGTTTTCTGAGCGTAAAGGGGCGGCAGAATGTAGACCAGGTTATGTGCCGTTTGAGGAAGTATTAAAACGCTCCGATGCGCTGACTTTGCATTGCCCGCTCAACGATCATACTCAGAATTTAATTGGTCAAGCAGAGTTGCAACAAATGAAGTCCAACGCCATTTTGATTAATACAGGGCGTGGAGGTTTGGTGGATGAGAGCGCGCTGGTGGATGCCTTAAAACAGCAAGAAATTGCAGCGGCTGGTTTTGATGTTTTTACACAAGAACCGGCTGATGAGAGCAATCCGCTGATTGCCAATATGAGTTTACCTAATTTGTTACTGACACCGCATGTTGCATGGGGCAGCGACTCATCTATCCAACGTTTAGCGGAAATCCTGATTGAGAACATTAACGCTTTCGAGCGCGGAGACCGCGTTAATCGCTTAGTGTAACGCTGACTGTAAAACCAAAGATAAAAAAGCAGACATTGACGTCTGCTTTTTGCGTTTAAATCGAATGCTCATTGCTTGAGCCGTCGAATTAAAACTCTTCTTCGTTTAGACCTTTAAGGATCTGAAAGATTTCGCGGTACGCTTTTGCTGGTTTCCCAGCTTTTTTCTCTTTCGCTGCTTGGCGAGCAAGTTGGCGTAGACGCTGACGATCCGCTTCTGGGTACATTTCCATTACGTCATCAATGGCTTTGTCACCTTCTTCCACTACGCGATCACGCAACGCTTCAAGTTTGTGGAATACCGCCGTTAATTGAGAGTGCTTATTACGAATTTTATCCAGTGCGGCTTGGATTGGCTCTGGATCTTCGTAACGCATCAATTTACCAATACGTTGTAATTGGCGACGACGCGCTTCATTTTTAAAACGTTGCGCGTCAGCAATTGCTTCTCGCAAATCTTCACTCAATGGAAACTTTTCTAGAACTGAAGGTTTGAGGCCGACAAGCTCCTCACCTAGCTTTTGCAGTTCTTCCATGTCTCGCTTCATCTCGGATTTACTTACCCAGATGATCTCTTCTTCTGGTTCCCATGGCGCTTTTTGATTCTTACGTGCCATTTCAGTTGCCTGTGTTTTGATTAATATTATGACTATTTTAACAAGAATCATGGGGAGAAAGCGAAATTCTTGTTATCCTATTGTTCATCAAAGACAAGATGTGAAAGACAATGGATATTAAACAGCAGGTTGCTGAGCAACGTACCGAGCTAGAGCAAGCCGTCGCAAGAGCCTTAAAGCTTGCATCGGCAAAATCTGACGCCGCCGAAGTCGCAATTACTAAAAGCACTGGTTTAAGTGTTTCAACTCGTATGGGTGAAGTAGAAAATGTCGAGTTCAACAGCGATGGTGCGCTGGGCATTACCGTTTACCGAGGTCAACGCAAAGGCAGTGCTTCCACGTCTGATTTAAGTGAAGCTGCGATCGAGCAAACCGTTATAGCGGCGCTAGATATTGCACATTACACATCTGAAGACCCATTTGCAGGCCCTGCAGCGAAAGAATACATGGTGCAAGAGATCCCTGAGCTTGATCTTTTCCACCCTGACGCACCCGATCCAGACTATGCTGCCAATGTGGCGATTGCAGCAGAAAAAGAGGCGCTAAGTTATAACAGTGCAATCAAACAAAGTGATGGCGCGAGTTATGATAGTCATTACGGCGTGAAAGTGTATGGCAATAGCCATGGCTTATTAGCTAGTTATGCGTCTAGCCGCCATAGTACTAGCTGTTGTGTAATTGGCGTTGGTCAAAACGGCGAGATGGAACGTGATTACAGCTACACCGTGGCACGTCATCGTGATGACTTATGGACCCCAGAAACGGTGGGTCGTAAGGCGGCAGAGAATACGGTTAACCGCTTAGATGCGCAGCGTCTAAAAACAGGTCAATACCCAATCATGTTTGCGGCTGATGTTGCGACAGGCTTGATTGGCCATCTCGTTATGGCGATCAGCGGTGGTAACCTGTACCGAAAATCTTCTTTCTTACTTGACCATCTAGGCAAACAAGTGCTTCCTGAATGGTTCAATATCTCAGAACGTCCGCATGTATTGCGTGGTTTGGCATCAAGTCCATTCGATAGTGAAGGTGTGTACACTCAAGACCGTGAGATCATTACCGACGGTGTGCTAACAACTTATCTGTTAACCAGTTATGCCGCACGTAAAATGAAGATGACGCCGACAGGTCACGCTGGTGGGATTCATAACTGGTACGTGAAGTCGACAGGCCAAAACTTCGAACAAATGCTTAAAGAGCTCGGTACTGGTCTTCTAGTGACAGAAGTCATGGGACAAGGTGTGAACGTGGTAACGGGGGATTACTCTCGCGGTGCCGCAGGCTTCTGGGTTGAGAATGGCGAAATCCAATACCCAGTATCAGAAATTACCATCGCAGGTAATCTAAAAGACATGTTCACCAAGATTGTGGCGGTTGGTAGTGATATTGAAACGCGCTCACAAATCCAAACGGGCTCTATCCTACTGGATACCATGAAAGTGGCGGGTGAATAAGCTTTTCTAGCAATTCAGAATCAAAAAAGCCTGATGTGTTCATCAGGCTTTTTCGTTTTTTCTGTTAGGTAATCAGTATTGTGGCAAGCCCTAAGAAGACAGATAAACCAATCACATCCGTCACCGTCGTTAATGCCATACCACCAGCTAAAGCAGGATCGATGTTCATTTTTTTCAATAGGATTGGAATCGTTACTCCTGCAATACCTGCGACCAATAAGTTGGTCAGCATGGCGGCGGAAATGATTCCTCCGAGCATCCAGTTACCTTTCCAAGCAACAACAATACCACCAATAATCAGCGCCCACATGATACCGTTGAGTAAGCCGATCGAAGCTTCTTTCATTAACAGTTCGCGTTTGTTTGAGTCACCGATATGACCAAGAGCAAGACCACGAATCACTAGTGCGACGGTTTGGTTACCAGCGACACCACCCATGGACGGAACAATCGTCATCAATACTGCAATGGCCGCCATTTGATCTAATGTGGCCTCAAACATATTAGAAACGGAAGCAGCAGCAAGGGCGGCTAATACGTTAGCGCCAAGCCAGATACTGCGTTTGCGAGCTGATTTTACAACAGGCGCGAAAGTATCTTCGTCATCGTCCATACCCGCCATACTCATCATCGAGTGTTCCGCGTCTTCACGAATAACGTCAACCACGTCATCGATGGTGATACGACCGACCAAATGCAAGTTTTCATCAACAACAGGTGCAGATACCCAATTACGGCGCTCGAACAGACTCGCAACATCTGAGTCGCTAGTATCGACGGTGATGGCCTCGTCCGCGTCTTCCATTACATCAATGATTTTTACGTCTGGCTGAGTGGTAATAAGCGTCGTGATCGGCAGTTCACCGATGAGCTTACTCTCTTCATCGATCACATACAGGGCATCCGTAGCTTCTGGAAGCTCGCCTTTCATACGTAGATAACGCAAAACTACGTCCACATCGACGTCACCACGAATTGTGATGACGTCGGTGTTCATCAGTCCACCCGCAGTGTCTTCTGGGTAGGATAGGGCGGTTTCGACCCGTAGACGGTCAGAGGAGTCCATTTGCGACAGGACTTCGCGTGACAGGTTGTCAGGCAAGCTACGCAGTACGTAAGCCACGTCATCGGTATCCATGCCTTCTGTCGCTTCTGCAAGCGCTTCTGGTGCCATTTTGGATACGAGGCTGTCTTTGACGTCTTCGTTCAGCTCGTCAAGGATTTCACCATAATCTTCAGGGTCGGTGAGTTGCCAAAGAACTTCACGGCTCTTACGTGGGGAGGCTTCTAAAAGGTGAGCGATATCCTCAGGTTCCATGTCCTGTAATTGACGACGAACATGGACGAAGCGGCCATTTTCTAGCGCTTCTGTGACTTCTTGGAGGGCTTGGTGAGCTTGGTCGAATTCAATTTGCTCTGCCATTCATTCCTCCCAATTCCTGATATTTACAATGCGTTGAATAATAACTTAATTCTAGGCGCCTTTTAATAACAACTTATGATACTAAGCAAATTTATTTATTAGGTCAGGGAAGAGAAAGATAATGGGAGGTAAGAAAAAAGCGAGTAAACTACTCGCCTTCATCAAATTTATCTTCGATCAAATGGCAAACGGCATCCAGTGCTTCTTCCGCTTGCCCACCCGTTGCGTGGATCGTGACGTATTGTCCTTGAGCGGACTCTAGCATTAACAGGCCCATTACGCTGTCTGCTGTGGCGGTTTTGTCTTCTTCATTGTCGATGGTGATGACCGCTTCAAAGCTCTGTGCCAGTTCGACCAGTTTGACTGCTGCACGAGCATGTAAGCCAAGGCGGTTTTGAATCAATACTTTACGACTTAACTCCACGGCTACTCCTTAGCGTTTTTCTCTAGTGAGGTATGGCGAATTTGTACTTGGTGTCCTTTGTTGGAGAAGTATTCACCGATTTGCTGAGTTAAGTACACCGAGCGGTGCTTACCACCAGTACAACCGATTGCAACGGTCAGGTAGCTGCGGTTGTTTTTCTCAAGCAGAGGTAACCAATTCTCTATAAAGCTTTCAATTTGATATTTCAAACTTAACACCGATTGGTGTTGCTCTAAAAATGCGGCGATAGG
Organism: Vibrio sp. Vb1554; assembly: GCF_033344235.1. Classification (NCBI taxonomy): domain Bacteria; kingdom Pseudomonadati; phylum Pseudomonadota; class Gammaproteobacteria; order Vibrionales; family Vibrionaceae; genus Vibrio; species Vibrio sp. Vb1554. Next base: position 39,225 of record NZ_JAWPOJ010000016.1, read on the forward strand.
AGCATCCAGACCTGTAAGCGGGCGTAGTGCTGGTTCCCAATGTGGGTTAGGTAAGAAGCGAACGTCGAATACGTAATCGGCATCGGAAGGCAGGCCGTATTTAAAACCAAAAGACTCAAATACCATAACGAGCCCTTTGCGATCTCTGCCTTCAACGCGCATACGCACGGTTTCACTCAATTCATGCAAAGACTGCCCACTACTATTTAGGACCAGATCTGCATGCGCTTTGAGTGGCGTCAAAATTTGCTTCTCACGCTCGATGGCTTGATCGAGCGAGAGGGAGGTGCCACCTAAAGATAACGGGTGAATTCGGCGTGTTTCGCTGTAGCGTTTGAGTAGCGTTTCTTTATTAGCGTCCAAGAAAAGCACGGTCACATCAAGCTCAGTTTTTAACTGTTCTAGTGTACTCGTCAGTTCTTTTAGCTTTTTAGGAATATTACGAATATCAATGCTGACTGCAACATTCTGTTTGCTGTCAGCAACAGAATGAACAAATGCGTCCAGCAAGTTAACTGGCAGGTTATCAACACAGTAGTAACCTAAGTCTTCCAGTACACGAAGCGCAATACTTTTACCGGCACCTGAGTGCCCGCTAACAACGATTAGTCGCATGGAGTTAGTCCTGCTTATTGGTGAATCATGATGTCGTAAAGTTCTTCATCACTCTGAGCATTACGCAGTAGTTTTAATACTTGCTTATCGCTCAGACGTTCTGCCATAGAGGATAGAGTCTTGAGGTGCTCTTTGCACTGTTCTTCTGGTACAAGGAGCGCAAAAAGAAGATCGACAGGTCGATTGTCAATCGCATCAAATTCGATTGCTTCATCACATTGCAGTAAGACAGCAATGGCCTTGTCGCTTGATTGCATTCTCGCGTGAGGGATCGCAATACCGTTTCCGATACCGGTACTGCCCATTTTTTCTCTATTGAGCATGCATTCGAACAGCTCGGTAGAATCTTGGCCCGTTTGATCAGCCACGATACGGCTGATCATTTCAAGGGCGCGTTTTTTACTCGTGCAGTGGACCGCACTTTTGGTGCAGTCCAATGACAGTATTTCGCTCAGTTGCATGATTAATGACTGTTTAGTTTTTCTTTGTGCTTATTAAGTTGGCGAACCAATTTATCTACCAGCGAATCGATCGCGGCATACATATTTTCGTCATCGGCTGATGCGTGGATTTCGCCTTGATTTATGTGAAGCGTAGCTTCCGCGATTTGAGTAATTTTTTCAACTTTTAGTACAACATGCACTTGATTGATATGGTCGAAGAACCTTTCGAGCTTCTGAAACTTAGAATTTACATAGTCTTGCATTGAATCGGTAAGATCAACGTGATGGCCTTGAATATTGATTTGCATAGACTTTCCTTTTCAGTTAGTGCCTTATAATAGGCGTTTACGCTGACTTGAAGGGGCAATTCCCAAGGATTCGCGATATTTGGCTATCGTACGTCTTGCGACCTGAATCCCTTGGTCAGCCAGAAGAGCAGCAATCTTGCTATCACTCAGTGGTTTGGCAGTATTCTCTGCTGCGACCAGTTTTTTAATGAGTGCACGAATTGCTGTTGACGAACATTCTCCGCCGTTGTCAGTACTAACATGGCTAGAGAAGAAGTACTTCAATTCAAAAATACCACGTGGTGTATGCATAAACTTTTGCGTTGTTACACGAGAAATCGTGGATTCATGCATGTCCACAGCCAAAGCGACATCATTGAGTACCATTGGCTTCATGGCTTCCTCACCATACTCGAAGAAATCTTGTTGATGTTCAACAATACATCTTGCAACTTTGAGTAGCGTCTCGTTTCTACTCTCTAAGCTCTTAATTAACCATTTTGCCTCTTGCAAATTGCTGCGGATGTACTGGCTATCCGCGCTATTACCTTTGCCTAATTGAGCATATTGTTGATTTACTTTTAATTTTGGCACGCTATCCGGGTTTATAGAAACGGTCCATTTGCCATTGTCTTTAAAAACGGATACGTCTGGAATTACGTACTCGGTATCATCAGGAGTGATGCGACTACCTGGACGAGGATCTAACTGTTGGATAAGCTTTAAGACTTCACGAAGATCGGCTTCTTTCAGCTTAGTCTCTTTGATGACGAGCTTGTAGTCTCGGTTGCCTAGGTGATCAATATGATCCGCAAGTATCATTTTGGCTTCAGCAAGCCACGGCGTGTCTTCTGGGAAGGTCGTCAGTTGCAGTAACAAACATTCTTGTAAGTTACGTGATGCAACTCCAAGAGGATCGAATTGTTGAATGCGTTTACGAACGGCTTCTACTTCGTCTAACTCTATCTCTTCATTATCGAAGCTCTCATGAATCTCTTCAGGCGACAAAGTTAAATAGCCGTAGTCGTCAACAGCGTCAATAATCGCTAATGCAATCGTGCGGTCGGTTTCACTGAATGGTGTTAGGTCAAGCTGCCACATGAGGTAATCATGTAACGATTCAGTGGTTTCGCCTTGGTAGACGGGCATATCATCATCAAGAGCTAAGCCAGTGCTACCAGTATTAGCGCTGTAGACGTCATCCCAAGTCGTGTCGATTTCAAGTTCAGAGCTAATTTCTGATTTCTCTATCACATCGGAGCTATCTGGAACGTCAATTTCTGTTGGTTCGCTAGCACTGTTGCTATCAGCAGCCTCGACCGCTGACTTATCTTCACCGTTTGCTAGAGGCTCGTCTTGGCCTTCTTCAACTTCCAATAATGGGTTTGAGTCCAACGCTTCTTGGATTTCTTGTTGAAGATCGAGTGTCGACAATTGCAATAAGCGAATCGCTTGCTGCAACTGTGGCGTCATGGCTAACTGCTGACCTAGCTTGAGTTGTAATGAAGGTTTCATTCAGTGTTACTTACCTTGTAATGCTCAGAATCTTACCGTTCCTAATATAATCATAGACGGAATTGTTCGCCGAGATAAACTTGTTTCACCTGTTCATTATTGAGAACTTCTGCCGGAGTTCCCGATGCAATTAGGTGCCCTTGGCTCACGATATAGGCTTTTTCACATACGTCCAGTGTTTCACGTACATTATGGTCAGTGATTAACACTCCGAGACCACGATCGCGCAGATGCTCAATGATTTTCTTGATGTCATTAACCGAAATTGGGTCAACACCAGCGAAAGGTTCATCCAATAAAATGAACTGAGGGTTGGCCGCTAAAGCTCGAGCGATTTCCACCCTGCGTCGCTCACCCCCTGATAGTGCCATACCAGCACTGGTTCTGATGTGCTGGATGTGGAATTCTTCCAACAAATCTTCCAGTTTATCTTGGCGCTCTTCCCTCGTCATTTCTTGACGAGTTTCAAGTACGGCCATGATGTTATCTTCTACTGAAAGCTTACGGAAAATCGACGCTTCTTGCGGAAGATAGCCAATGCCAAGGCGTGAACGGCTATGCATCGGTAAAATACTGATGTCATTGTCGTCAATGGTAATGGTGCCCTCATCACGAGGTACTAAGCCGACAATCATGTAAAACGAGGTGGTTTTACCCGCGCCGTTTGGACCGAGTAGCCCAACAATCTGACCAGATTCAACTTCTAAGCTAACATCAGTGACGACTTTGCGTTTTTTGTAGCTTTTCGCCAAGTTTTTCGCACTCAGTACTGCCATATTAGTTCTCTATCTGATTGGGTTGCAAAATGGTCGTAACGCGCTCTTCCTTAGAGCTATCTGCGACTAGCTTTTGTTTACCAATTTGGTAACGAATCGAAGAACCTTTGATGGTGTTGTTGTCTTGCGCCAGCTGCGCTTGACCTTTCATGGTCAGTTCGTCTGTAGAAATACGGTAATCCAGCTCCGTAGCTTGACCACTAAGTGTTTTACCATCGTCCATCAGCTGAGAAAACTTCGCAGGTTTACCAAATGCTTGAATCTGTTTAATTGCTTCGGTTTTAGGATCGCGAGTTACCACGATTCTATCAGCATCGATATTGATGCTCCCTTGCTTAAGAGATACATCGCCTTCAAAAACAACCTGGTTACTCTTCATATCCACCTGTTGGGTGTCAGAGTTTATGTAAACCGGCTGTTGAGTATCCGACTTGAGTGCCAGCGCTTGAGGCGCCGCCAATACCAGTGCCAGTAGGCTAAGGTGTAACGGTTTCATATCGACCTTGAACTTCATCTGTCAGAGTCGCAGTATGCTGTTTTAAGTTACCTTGCATTGCGCCTCCAGTAGTTTCAAATTGTGGTCCAACCAACATTACTTGTTGGTCAGCTTTAAAATCACGATTGGTTAGATTAATGACCAATTTGTCTGTTGCCATGGTATCAAAACTCGCACCAGGCAGAAGATTTTGCATTAAGACTTTGTCATATAAAGTCAAAACTTGGTCTTCATCTAACACTGCTCTTGTGGCAGTCACCTTCCATTCAATGACGCTACCTTCACGGTAAACCATCAAAGTCGGGTTATTAAAAATAGTATCTCCACTCTTAGCATAATGGTCTAAGTTAGTGGAGCGAATGATGTAACTGCGGACACCATCTTCACCGTAGGTGATGTTTTCTAATCCAGAACCACTGAACATGGGCAGTTCAGAATCTGGTGCTACTTGAATTGCGTCGTTGCCTTTAGGGGTTAGTAGGTAATAACCGCACCACGCTACAACGAAGATCAAGAGCAAATAAATAAGGCGAGTAAAACTCATATAATGAAGGCCTATCGTTTAGCTCAGTACTTCCCTGACCATTGCCTTTATTCGTCTAATAAATGATTTAAATGTTTGTGCTGATATTACATCACGCCAGCTTTTAGTAAATCGTGCATGTTCAGTGCACCCACAATTTTTTCGTCTTTACATAAAATCAGAGCGTTAATGTTTTTATTCTGCATCAAGTTCAAACCTTCAACCGCCAGCATATCAGGGTGTGCTGTGGTTGGGTTTGTCGTCATGACCTCGCCAATTGCCGTCGTATGAATATCGATACGCTTGTCTAAGGTACGACGTAAATCACCATCGGTGAATATACCAAGCATAGCATCGTGCTCATCGACGATGGCTGTCATGCCTAACCCCTTTTCTGAAATTTCAAGCAGGGCATCGCGAATTAATGCGTCAGGAGAAACTTTAGGTAACGCTTCTCCAAAGTGCATAATATCAGACAACTTAAGTAGCAGTTTTCTCCCCAGTGCACCACCTGGGTGAGATAGGGCAAAATCTTCGGCAGAAAAACCACGAGCTTGAAGCAGAGTTACGGCTAATGCATCTCCCATCACTAATGTGGCAGTCGTACTGCTAGTTGGCGCCAGGCCTAACGGACAAGCTTCTTGAGGTACCGTAATTTGCAGGTGTAAGTCAGACAGCTTGGCCATATTTGATTCTGGCTTACCTGTCATGCTGATGATCTTAATATTCAGGCGCTTTAATACTGGAAATAGAGACAGAATTTCGTTTGATTCACCAGAGTTAGAAATTGTCAGCACAATGTCACCAGGGCTAATCATACCCAAGTCACCATGTGCGGCTTCGCCTGGATGAACGAAAAACGCCGAAGTCCCAGTGCTTGCCAGAGTGGCGGCAATCTTGTTACCAATATGGCCTGACTTGCCAATACCCATAACGACAACTTTGCCGTTGTTGGAAAGGATAAGTTCACACGCTTTTTCAAATTGATCATCAAAGTAGGTATCTAGCTCTTGCAGAGCAGCAACTTCGATATCAAGAACTTGTTTAGCAGCAGCGCGAAAATCAAATTGATTGGACATATCAGATCTCTACTTATTGATCGTGGTAATTAAGCGGTCATGTTTGCGAATAAGTACACTTGGTAACCTAAGAAGCACACAAACAAGATGGCACCTTCAATACGGTTAATACTGCGTGATTTACCCAAACACATCGCGACAAGTAACAATGAAACTCCTAACATGACCCAGAAGTCACGTCCCATCGCGTACTCACTGAGCACCGATGGATTAATGATGCCAGGAATCCCCATTACCGCCAGAATGTTAAACACATTCGAACCGATAATGTTACCGACAGCCATGTCGTCTTCACCCTTTAAAACTCCCGCAAGTGATGCGGCTAGTTCTGGCAGGCTAGTGCCAATGGCGATAATAGTTAGACCGATAACAAGGTCGCTCATACCAAAGTGTTTAGCAATAATTACCGCGTTATCAACCAGCATGCTGGCTGCCAAAGGAAGCAGTATCAAGCCAATAACCACCCACATGATTGCTTTAGGGTTACTGACGCCTTCTGGGATCTCTGACTCTTGGTCATCAAGAAAAACATCACCTGATTTTTGCTCTTTGCGGCTGATTTGCAACATAGCAAATAAAAATGCCCCAAAGAGTACAAACAATAAGACACCCTCATAAAAACCGAGATGGCTATTCCAAAGCAGAATACCAGCGAGTACGGTTACGGCTATCATGAGTGGAAGTTCTCGGCGGATGACGGCGGAGCTAATCGACAAAGGCTTGATCAGCGCTGTAATACCTAGGATTAACGCAATGTTCGCTATGTTTGAGCCTAATACGTTACCCACCGCTGTATCTGTTTTGCCATCCCAAGCAGCGGTTGCAGATACCATCATCTCAGGGGCGGATGAGCCCATCGCGAGGATTGTCATGCCGATGACAAGCGGGGAAATACCGACGTTGCGGGCTATCGCTGCAGAGCCAAAAACAAGTTTATCTGCACTCCAAACAAGCAAAACAAGACCGACTATAAGCAACGCAACGGCTTCGAGCATGAGAATTCCTAAGTATTAAATAAGTAAAATGAATAACCGCTAATTTTGACCTTTTGCGGCCTAAAATGGAAGATAAACGAAGAATAAATTAAAGGTTAGTAACGAAAATGTATGTAAATCTCACTCATTTAAATGAGCAATTCTGGTCTAGGATTTAAACACTTCGTGCTAATTCGGTCATAAACCATGAGAAATTGCAGGGATATACTCGACTTTATTTAATTGAACAGTGCTTTAAATTCAACGCCAATGTGCTTATGATTGCAGCCTAACAAATGTACCGACGTTACTTTATTAAACGTAGAATTCAACTCCGATGAGTATCTGCTTGATGATTCCGTGAGTTGCAACGCTCCTACAGTAGAAGAGATGATATGTCGAACAACGATTTAGTCACCGTGAACAACCTCACTTTTTCACGGGGAGAACGCATGATCTTTGATGATATTGATCTGCATGTTCCTGAGGGCAAAGTGACGGCCATTATGGGACCATCGGGAATTGGTAAAACAACACTGCTGCGTTTGATTGGTGGTCAGTTGTATCCCGAGCAAGGAGAGATCTGGTTTGATGGCGACAATATTCCCTCTCTCTCGCGTAAAAAACTCTACCATGCTCGAAAGAAAATGAGCATGTTGTTCCAGTCAGGGGCTTTATTCACTGATTTGAATGTTTTTGATAATGTCGCCTTTCCATTGAGAGAGCATACCGATTTATCGGAAGATTTGATTCGCACCATGGTGTTACTCAAGCTCGAAGCTGTCGGTCTGCGCGGCGCAGCGCAATTAATGCCGAGTGAGCTTTCAGGTGGTATGGCAAGACGCGCTGCTTTGGCTCGTGCAATCGCACTTGACCCTGACCTGATCATGTACGATGAGCCGTTTGTGGGGCAAGACCCAATTACTATGGGCGTTTTGGTTGAGCTAATTAGCAATCTAAACCAAGCGTTAGGTTTGACCTCTATTGTGGTTTCTCACGACGTACCTGAAGTCATGAGTATTGCTGACTGGGTATACCTGATGGCCGATGGAAAAATCATCGCCTATGGTACGCCAGAAGAGCTGACTCAAAACTCTGATCCTCGTGTCCAGCAGTTCTTACAAGGTGATGCCGACGGTCCTGTACCGTTTCGTTTCCCTTCTCAAAGTATCGAAAAGGACTTATTTGATGGTCGATAACTTCATTCACTTTGTCGCCTCGCTGGGTCGACGCACGCTTTCTATTTGCGGAGCATTTGGTCGTGCGACTTTCATGTTGATTGGGGCGCTATTTTCTAAGCCACAACCGATCAGAAGCTTTCCTCTGCTTGTTAAGCAACTTTATTCTGCTGGTGTTCAGTCGCTGGCGATCATCGTCGTATCTGGTCTGTTCATTGGAATGGTTTTGAGTCTACAAGGCTATGTTGTGTTGGTGGATTACGGCGCAGAAGGCAGTTTAGGGCAAATGGTAGCGCTTTCGTTACTCCGTGAATTAGGACCTGTTGTTACTGCACTTTTGTTTGCTGGTCGTGCCGGTTCTGCGTTAACCGCAGAGATAGGTCTAATGAAAGCAACGGAACAACTGTCTAGCCTTGAAATGATGGCGGTAGACCCATTGAAACGAGTGATTGCACCACGGTTTTGGGCTGGGGTTATCTCAATGCCTTTACTGGCTATGATTTTCATGGCTGTGGGAATTTGGGGCGCTCAGCTTGTTGGTGTTGACTGGAAAGGCGTTGATCACGGCAGTTTTTGGTCAGCGATGCAGTCCTCTGTTGAGCTAGGACAAGACATTGGTAACAGTATGATCAAATGTTTTGCGTTTGCAATTACGGTTACTTGGGTCGCTCTATTTAACGGTTATGATGCTATTCCAACATCGGAAGGGATCAGCCGAGCAACTACGCGCACTGTTGTGCATTCTTCTTTAGCAGTACTAGGATTAGACTTTGTACTGACCGCATTGATGTTTGGGAATTAATCATGCAACAAACACGTAAAACTGAATTATGGGTTGGCAGCTTTGTATTAGCGGGAATTTGCGCGATTCTTGTGATGATTTTTCAAGTTGCTGACGTAAAAAGCATTGGCTCTGGTGATACTTATACCCTCAAAGCCGAGTTCGATAATATTGGCAGTTTAAAAGTTCGTTCGCCCGTAAAAGTGGGGGGCGTTGTGATTGGTCGAGTAAGTAGTATTTCGCTTAACCCAGACAACTTATTGCCAGTTGTAACACTATCTATCAATAGCAAATACAATCAGTTCCCAGAAACGTCGAGCGTACAAATTTTGACATCTGGCCTGATTGGTGAGCAATACATTGGTTTAGTACCTGGCTTCGTTTTTGATGATGAAGTCATGCTGGTGGATGGTGATACCATCGAAGACACCAAATCGGCGCTTGTGCTTGAAGACTTAATTGGTCAAGTACTATACAGCGTAGGTGGTTCAGACGACTCAAGTAAGGAATAACTATGTTAGCGAGATTACTACTTTCAGTTTGTGCTGTGTTTAGCGTCTTTGGAGCAACAGCAGCAGAGGTGGATAAAACTGAACCTTATAAGATGATGAAGCAGGTAGCTGAAGTCACGTTCGAAAGATTGAAAGCCGAACAGCCGAAAATCAAACAAGATCCAAATTTACTTAAAGTGATCGTTGAAGAAGAGCTAATGCCTTACGTCAACTACCGCTATGCAGGGTTAAAACTTCTTGGTCCAAACTTAAAAGGTGCTAAGCGTGAAGATGTACTTGAGTTTATCGATGCATTTCGTGCTTACCTGATTGCGTCTTATGCACAAGTGTTGACGCAATACTCTGACCAAAAAATTGAGTTTGGTCCTGAGCCTAGCATTGATGACTCTAAGCGTATTACAAGCATTAAAGTTGATATCATCGATACTCCGCGTCCAAACATCAAACTTGAGTTTAAACTGCGTAAAGACAACCAGTCTGGTGAGTGGGAAGCATTCGATATGATTGCAGAGGGCATTAGTTTGCTTTCTAGTAAACAATCCGAATGGAACAGTAAAATTCGTCAAGAAGGTATTCTATCTGTTGCTAAAGACCTAGAAAAATTGGCCGCAGAACCGATCCGCTTCGAGGCGAAGAAATAATGGCCCAGACTCCCGCTCAGTGGCAATTGGATCAAAACATTCTTAAGCTAACAGGGGCACTTGATAGAGATACAGTGCCTTCATTGTGGGCGTATGCACAGCAATGGCAACCTGCTCAATCGGAGCTGGAATGCTCGCTAAAAGAGATAGAGCGCGTCGACTCTGCAGGAATGGTGATGTTAATCCACTTATTAGAGCATGCAAAAAAGCAAAACTGTCATATAATGCTCAGTTTCGTGCCGGCGCAACTGCGCACTTTGTTTCAACTGAGCAATGTTGAATCTTTAGTGGCCAAACACATACAGAATTATCAGGGGTAAATTGTGGATAGCGCAAAAGTACAACAGTTATTAGAAGAAGCATTAAACCTTCAAGAAGTGCATGTGAAAGGTGAAGGTAGCCACTATGAAGTGGTTGCTGTTGATGCTTGTTTCGATGGAATGAGCCGCGTTAAGAAGCAGCAGTTAATTTATGCTCCTCTGATGGAATACATCCAGCGTAACGACATTCACGCATTATCAATCAAAGCGTTCACACCAGAAGAGTGGGCTCGTGATAAGAAATTGATGTCGCTTTAAGGTTTATTGATGGAAAAGTTTCGAGTTATTGGGTCAGATAAACCACTAGTTGGTGAAGTGACCATTTCAGGTGCAAAAAACGCAGCACTGCCGATTTTATTTGCGTCTATCTTGGCGGAAGAGCCAGTAGAAGTGGCAAACGTACCACACCTTCGTGATATCGACACAACGATGGAATTGCTTAAGCGTTTAGGCGCGAAAGTAAGCCGCAATGGCTCTGTTCATGTTGATCCAAGCAGTATTACAGAATACTGCGCGCCTTATGATTTAGTGAAAACCATGCGTGCTTCTATTTGGGCTTTAGGTCCTTTGGTGGCGCGCTTTGGTCAAGGTCAGGTTTCTTTACCAGGCGGTTGTGCCATCGGTGCCCGTCCTGTGGATCTGCATATTTCTGGTTTAGAGCAGCTTGGCGCAACCATTACATTAGAAGATGGTTATGTGAAAGCAGAAGTGGATGGTCGTCTAAAAGGCGCGCACATCGTGATGGATAAAGTCAGCGTAGGCGCGACGATCACCATCATGTGTGCCGCAGCGCTGGCGGAAGGCACAACAACACTAGATAACGCTGCGCGTGAGCCTGAAATCGTCGATACCGCTGATTTCCTAAATAAGCTTGGCGCAAAAATCTCTGGCGCTGGCACAGATACCATTACGATTGAAGGTGTTGAGCGCTTAGGCGGTTGTAAACACAACGTGGTTGCTGACCGTATTGAGACGGGAACATTCCTTGTCGCAGCAGCAGTATCTGGCGGTAAAGTGGTATGTCGCAACACTAATGCTCATTTGCTTGAAGCGGTTCTCGCCAAGCTGGAAGAAGCTGGCGCGCTTGTCGAAACGGGTGAAGATTGGATCTCCGTTGATATGACCGACCGCGAGCTAAAAGCGGTAAGTGTACGTACTGCGCCACATCCTGGTTTCCCGACGGATATGCAAGCTCAATTTACGCTACTGAACATGATGGCGAAAGGTGGCGGCGTAATCACTGAGACTATCTTTGAAAACCGCTTTATGCACGTACCAGAACTCATGCGTATGGGCGCTAAAGCTGAGATCGAAGGCAATACGGTTATCTGTGGTGATGTTGAGTCACTTAGCGGTGCGCAAGTGATGGCAACCGATCTACGAGCTTCGGCTAGTTTGGTTATTGCAGGTTGCATTGCTAAAGGCGAAACCGTCGTTGATCGTATTTACCATATCGACCGTGGTTACGACAAAATCGAAAATAAACTGGCTGCACTTGGCGCAAATATTGAGCGAGTGAGCTAGGCAAGTTAAACTGCACCGCAGGTAACTTGGATATCAAGAGAGCCGAAACCTGAGTTTCGGCTTTTTTATATCACTCTCATGACCATATTTTCCCTTTATGGAAAGAGAGATATTAATAGCTGTATCTGGCAAAAGCCGGTTCCTGGAGAACAAGAATGATTGCACTGTTACGTGTATTTGCTGTCGCTATCTTTGCGATTGTTATGTTTATTGGTGGTTGTGGTTACTGCCTATTAAGCCCTAGAAACCCTAAGCACGTTTTCACTTTTGGCCGTTTGTTTGCCAAGATGTCTCGTGTGTTTGGGATTAAGTTAGAGTTGCGTATCCCTGAAGATGCGTATTCACGCGGCCAACATGTTTACATTGCTAACCACCAGAACAACTGGGACATGTTTACTGTTTCTGCGGCTGTGACTCCGAAAGTTGTGACAGTAGGTAAAAAGAGCTTGGCTTGGATGCCACTGTTTGGTCAGCTTTACTGGCTTACGGGTAACATTCTGATTGACCGAGCGAATCGTTCTAAAGCAAAAGGTACTATCGATCAGGTCGTGAGCAGCATGAAAGAAAGTGATGTTTCGGTGTGGATGTTCCCAGAAGGCACGCGTTCTCGTGGGCGTGGTTTGCTGCCATTCAAAACAGGTGCTTTTCATGCGGCAATTGGTGCAGGTGTGCCAATCATTCCTATCGTATGTAGCTCGACGAATAAAATTAAGCTGAACCGTTGGAACAATGGTCATGTGATTGTTGAAATGCTACCTCCAATCAGCACTGAAGGCTATGGTAAAGAGGGCATTCGCGAGTTAGCGAATATCTGTCGTGAACAGATGAAAGAGAAGCTTGAATCGTTAGATGAAGAAGTCAAACAGCGCAACGCTGCTTAAGTTTTACTGCGATATCATCACGAAAAGACAATAAAAAACGGGTAGCCTGAGCTACCCGTTTTTTTATGTTTGTCAGCAAGTGCAATTATTTGCGAACAGCGATTGCTTCAATCTCGATGCCAACATCTTTTGGTAGGCGAGCCACTTCTACACAAGAGCGTGCAGGGTAGTTTGCTACGCCGTGCTCATCAAAGAACTTGCCGTAAACTTCGTTCACTGTGCCAAAGTCATTTAGGTCTTTAACAAAAACCGTTAGCTTTACAATATCAGATACTTTAAGACCTGAAGATTCAACTACAGCCTTTACGTTTTCTAGAGACTGACGAGCTTGTTCTGCGATATCAGCAGACACTTCACCTGTCGCTGGGTTTACTGGGATTTGGCCTGAAGTAAGAACCATGTTACCTAGATCTACGCCTTGAACGTAAGGACCGATTGCTGCTGGTGCAGACTCAGTGTGAAGTACTTTCGTCATTTGATTTTTTCCATCAGTTGTAGGGAATAAAGATTCTCAGTTTGCCTCTAAACCCTCGGTAGGTAAAGAGCAAAATACCCTGACATTGCAGGGTATTTTAAACGTATCACAGCCTAGTCGTGCGGCGTGTTTATCGCTCGGTTACGATCTCGCGTGAGAACACTTTCTCGCAGTATTTACACTTTAGGCGGATTTCTTGTTTCTTCTCGAACACGCTAAAGCTGCTTTCTACTGGTTCATTATGAGAAATACAGTTTGAATTCGGGCATTCAAATACATCATTGATGCGCTCAGGAAGCTCTAACGCGAGCTTTTTCACCACTTCATAATTCTCGATTTGATTCACGGTCGCGTGAGGAGCATACAACGCTAGCTTGCTAGCTTGCTCTTCATTGATAAACACATTTTCGATTTTGAGTAGATCTTTATGACCGAGTGCTGATGATGGCAAGTTCAGTCCAATCGTTACGCGTTGTGATGAATTGTGCATATCGAACAGTCTTAATACTTTGATGCCGATTTGCGCAGGGATGTGGTCGATGACCGTACCATTTTTGATTGCTTCTACCTGCAATTGAGTTTCTTTAGCCATGATTTTTCCCCTCGATTACAGTGTTTCGTTTAGAACAAGCGCCAGCAGTGCTTGGCGAGCATACACGCCATTTTGAGCTTGCTGGAAGAAGTAAGCATGAGGCGTTTTATCAACATCAGTTGTAATTTCATCCACACGTGGTAGTGGGTGCAGTACTTTCAAGTTCTCACGCGCGCCTTCTAGTAGTGCCGCCGTTAGGATGTAAGCCGACTTAATATGTGCGTATTCCGATTCGTCAAAGCGTTCTTTCTGTACGCGTGTCATGTACAGAATATCCAGTTCAGGAATCACACTTTCCATGTCTGTGTGTAGGCTATATTGAATGCCAGCTTCGTCTAGTTCTTCGCAGATGTAATCTGGCATTGCCAGCGCATCTGGTGCAACAAAGAAGAAGCGGATGTTGTTAAACTTTGCTAAGGCTTGAGTCAGTGAGTGCACTGTGCGGCCATATTTTAGGTCACCTACGAATGCGACGTTCAGGTTGTCTAGACGCCCTTGTGTTTCCGCGATGGTGTATAAGTCGAGTAGCGTTTGAGTTGGGTGTTGGTTTGCACCGTCGCCCGCGTTGATCACTGGCACGCCATTTGAAAATTCAGATGCCAAGCGAGCGGCGCCTTCTTGTGGATGACGCATCACAAAGGCATCGACGTAAGAAGAGATGACTTGTACTGAATCTGCGAGTGTTTCGCCTTTCTTCGCCAGAGAGGTATTACCATCATTATCAAAGCCAATCACGTCACCACCAATGCGCTGAATCGCTGTTTCAAACGATAAACGTGTACGTGTTGATGGTTCAAAGAAACAACTTGCAACGACTTTGTTTTTAATCAGTTCTGGTCGAGGTGCTTTTTTAAGGCTACCTGCTGTTTCTACGATAAGTTCCAGTTCTTCGCGTGAAAGCTCTGGAATAGAGATGATGTGCTTCTGGTAAAGCGAGTTCGCCATGATCTTCTTCCCTATAACATTGATGACTACATCCAAATAACCGAAAGGAATTTTGGACATAAAAAAACCTCCCCAATGGGGAGGTTTTAAAATTCAATAGAATTAACGAAAATAACACCACGTAAGCGTAGTCGCTTAGCGAGAGCAAATCGCGTTTTTACGTCAGCAATCAGCGTGGTCATTTCTTAATCCTCAGACAAATTGCCGAGCATTATACGCTTAACTTTCGTGAGCGCAAGCGATTACATCATGGTTTTTATCGGCTGTTTTTGCGCACTGGTTTAGCTTCCTAGCGTCGCAACCATCACGGCTTTGATGGTATGCATACGGTTTTCAGCTTCGTCGAATACGATGGAGTATTCCGATTCAAATACCTCTTCTGTTACTTCAAGGCCTTTCATACCGTATTTTTCAGCGACTTCTTTGCCGACGGTGGTTTCATCATTGTGGAAAGCTGGAAGGCAGTGCATGAATTTCACATGTGGATTACCCGTTTGCTCAATCACGTCCATATTGATTTGATAAGGTGTCATTAACGCTACACGTTCATCCCATGCCTCGGCAGACTCACCCATAGACACCCAAACGTCGGTGTATAGGAAGTCACAACCTTTCACACCTTCCTCAACGCTTTCTGTTAACGTGATTTTTGCACCGGTTTGTTGCGCGATAGTTTGACAAGTTGCCACGAGCTCTTCTTCAGGCCAGAACGCTTTTGGCGCGACAAGGCGAATATCCATGCCCATTTTCGCTGCGCCCACCATAAGTGAGTTACCCATGTTGTTGCGCGCATCACCTAGGTAAGCGAAGGTTATTTCATGCAGCTGTTTACCACGGCCGTGCTCTTGCATGGTCAGGAAGTCAGCAAGGATCTGGGTTGGGTGGAACTCATCCGTTAAACCATTCCACACTGGAACACCAGCATAAGTACCAAGCTCTTCAACAATGGATTGGCCAAAGCCTCGGTATTCAATCCCGTCGTACATACGACCAAGAACACGAGCGGTGTCTTTCATCGATTCCTTATGACCGATCTGCGAGCCAGAAGGGCCGATGTAAGAGACTTGAGCACCTTGGTCAAAGGCAGCGACTTCAAACGCACATCGGGTACGAGTCGAAGATTTCTCAAAGATTAGTGCGATGTTTTTACCTTGAAGTTTCTTCTGCTCTGTTCCTGCATATTTAGCTTTTTTCAGCTCTGCAGACAGTTCGAGCAAAAACTGGATTTCTTTGGTTGAGAAGTCCAATAGCTTCAAAAAGTTGCGGTTACGTAAATTGAAAGCCATAGCTCGTCCCTTAGTACATGTGATTAGATTAATAGAATTCATTAAAACATATAAATGCTTTTATTGTGAATAATTATTTTCAAATAAAGCTAAAAAAGGTTGATGTATTCACATCAACCTTAGTTTTGATTCACCTAATGTAAAGGGACGAGTAAGTTATATATCGTCTCGCTCTATTGGACAGCTCATACAGCGAGCGCCACCGCGACCACGACCAAGCTCGTTACCAGGTACTGTCAGTACTTTGATGCCAGCTTTATCGTATTTTTCGTTGGTGTATACGTTGCGTTCGTAACCAATTACTACGCCCGGTTTTACAGTTAGAACGTTATTGGCATCATTCCATTGTTCGCGTTCCGCTTCATAGCTGTCGCCACCAGTGGTGATGATTTTCAGCTGATCTAAGCCAAGAGCGGACTCAATCGCGTGCAGATAGTTATGTGAGGCTTCAACATGCATTTCACCGTTGCCTTTTGGTGTTAAGCGCCATGTGTCGAGATCTTTGCGCATGATCTCTGGGTAGACAGAGAAAGTATCTACATCCATATGGGTCATCACGGTGTCTAAATGCATACATGAGCGGTGTTTAGGCAGATCAATTGCAATCACTTCGGTCGCTTGGCCTGCTTTAAATAGGCTCGCTGCAAGGTTCTCTACGCCTTGCGCGGTCGTACGCTCAGACATACCGATCAGAACTGCACCTTTACCAATAACCAACACATCACCGCCTTCGACATTAGCATTATCATAATGCAGATCATCGTCACCGAAGTATTTGATAAAATCTTGGCCAGCAAAAATTGGGTGCCAACGATAAATCGCACGTAGGTGGTTTGTTTCACGTTGGCGTGCAGGCATCATCATCGGGTTAAGAGAAACGCCGCCATAAACCCAACATGAGGTATCACGAGTAAAGAGGTGATTAGGCAGTGGCTCAATAACAAAGTCGAGAGGACGCTTCATTTTTGGCAGCATAGAAGATGAGGAGATCGGTAGCTCTGAGTATGCTAAGCCACCTAAAAAGATGCAGGCAAGATGTTCATCATCCATTTCTGAAAAGTATTGGCGTAGGTCTCGCGCAAATGTTGGCCCGTAGCGAAAGTCAGAAATCTGAGTGTTCAGCAGCCATTGTTTTGCTTCTGGAACAGCGAGGGTTTCGACCAGTAAATCGTGGAGGAGAAGCACTTCAACGTCTTGCTCGCGCAGCGTACGTGCGAATGCATCGTGCTCTTCACCTGCCGCTTCTACAGCAAGAACGTCATCAAATAGCAACTCATGACAGTTTGACGGAGTTAAGTGGGTTAGGGCGCGTTCAGGGCGATTTAATAGAACTCGTCGAAGTTGACCAACTTCTGATCCAACGTACAGCTTGCTCATTTTGTATCCTTACAAATTTTCCAGCCATTAGTTATGACAAGCTTCCTAGAAAGATGCAAGTTATCAAGCTTTGTTTATATTCTGGTGTTTCTGGTTTTGTGAGTTTTTTATTTTTATTTTGATTCTTATGAAATTTATTATTAGATATAAATGCTATTTTACTAAAATTAGAGTGCGTGCGTTTTTATTCTAATTTTCCCGTTGAGAAAGAATACACGCACAGTGCATAAAACGTGCATTTTTATTCTAAATTATGCATTATTAAAGTGAATTTATTCGTTATGCTTCTTCGTTTTACACGTGAGTGTATTCAAGAAAGCATCATAAACACGCATAGAAAGAGAAAATAACCACATTAAGTGTCAATTAGGATGTTCTGAATATTAAAAAATGCCATTCTTTGTTAATTTTTTGTTTCTTTGTGTGGTCGGTTTAATATTTAGATTCAAATAACCGATAAGAATCGCAGTGGTATGATGTTTGTTTGTGGCTTTTCATCGCAATCCATGCCATATTTCACCGGATCAGCATACTCAGTATCGGGTATTGTGTTTCCATCAAGTAACTAATCTGGAGCCAAAACATGTCTCACGAAGATGAATATCTATCAGTAGAAGAATTAATTGAGATTCAAAAGGAAGAGACTCGCGATATCATTGCAGCATTGCTAGAAGATGGCAGCGATCCAGATTCGCTATACGAAATTGAGCACCACCTGTTTGCAGAAGATTTTGACACGCTAGAAAAAGCGGTAGTTGAAGCATTCAAGATGGGCTTTGAAGTTCTTGAAGCAGAAGAAACTGAAGATGAAGATGGTAACAAGTTGCTTTGCTGTGATGCGACTATGGAGTCCGCACTAGACGCAGAAGCGATTGATGCGCAAGTTGAAAAATTGATTCACTTGGCAGAAAAATACGACATCATCTATGACGGTTGGGGTACGTACTACGAAGGCGAAGATGCGCTTTACCCTGAAGAAGATGAAGACGACGAGTAATCAAAGCTCACTACTTTTGGAAAAACCAGCGTTTAACGCTGGTTTTTTTATACCTTGAAAAACTGACGAATGTGGAGGCGATAAATAATTCACATTGAGTTTATAGGGGATTTCTCCCTATAATGCGTGAAAATTGATCTAGCTCAAGGTGTATATGCAACTCTCACTCGCCGGTTTATGGCAAGTCTCTCCACTGACGGACCTTTCTATCCCACAGGATGACATTACTTTCCCTGCTCCTTTGAGTCAGGTATTGCCAGCTGAAATGACAGAAGAAGCAATTCGTCAGCAAGAGTGGCACCTGATGCATGACATTGAAGTGGATGAATCCATGATGGCATTCCCAGCGGTAGAAATGGTGTTGGGTGGTGTGGATTACCATGCAGAAGTGCGTTTGAACGGAGTAGCATTGTTCGACTGTGA
Organism: Vibrio sp. Vb1554; assembly: GCF_033344235.1. Classification (NCBI taxonomy): domain Bacteria; kingdom Pseudomonadati; phylum Pseudomonadota; class Gammaproteobacteria; order Vibrionales; family Vibrionaceae; genus Vibrio; species Vibrio sp. Vb1554. The sequence continues at coordinate 57,865 of NZ_JAWPOJ010000016.1, forward strand.
CGGTTCTCAAAATGTCTACAAGAAAGACATTCGTCCGTTCATGCAAATGGGGCGTAACCGCTTTGAAATCTTGTTCTTAGAGGAAGAAGAGGATCTTCTGTTTGATGAAGATAAACCTGAGCTGTGCTCTCTGTCCGATCATGAATATAAAAAAAGTGATGAGCGCTTAGGGGTATGGCAAGAACCGTATCTGCAGTTCATTCGCAATGTGCGTTTAGACCGCGTGGCTACCGAACAGATTTGGCACCACGGTGGTGGTTGTGAGTTTAAAGTAGACTTGTACTATCAAACTTTTTCGCCGGGCCTGGTCTCTGCATCGGTTAAGTTTAATGGTATGACTTACCATATTCCTATTGATGTCCGAGCGGAGCATGCGAGCGCTTTATTCCAGATCGAAGCGCCAAAGTATGCCGATCTTACTGATCCTGATCCAAGTGATCTCTACCAGTTGTCTGTTGAGTTGGATGGGCAGCACCAAAACTTCACTGTTGCCTTGAGCCAGGAGCTTTGTGTTACCCATGTTGTGCTTTAACTCTTAGTAATGCTCTTTATTACAGTGTTTTAAGCATTACGACTTCACATGCATCATGCCCTGTTTGTCCAAGCGGGGCATCGAGATGCTCAAAGCCTAGCTTTTCATACAAGCTTACCGCTTCTCTCAGACATTCAGTTGTCTCTAAATAGCACTGCTGATAACCAAATTGTTTCGCCAATTGTAAGCTCAATGCGACGATGCGTTTGGCTAAACCGTGCCCTCGTGTTTGAGGTAAGAAGTACATCTTTTGTAGTTCACACACATTTGGCTCGCCAGCTAAAGGGGCAAAGCCACCGCCACCAACGATCTCTCCGCGATGTTCAATGACCCAATAGGCGGCCCCGAATTGATTGTAAACCGAATACATATCATCAAGCGTTGGATCGGCCACACCATAACCTTTGTCTGCGGTTAAGCCGTATTCTGCAGAGACTTTACGAATCACATCTGCGACTTGCGGGTTGTCTGCTTTAGTAAGAGGTCGAAGAACGTATTCCTCAGACTGACACACTTTTGTTAGCCCTTTTAGGTAATTCTCTAGACCAAGTTTGAGTTGCTCTTGCTCGCTGTCATCGAGTTGGGTAAGCAGTTGTTCAAAGAAGTGGTTTTGCTGTTGGTCCAGTTCTGATAACGCCTGTTGGCCTTGCTCTGTAATCGCTACGAGTTGACTACGTTTGTCTTTTGGGTTTTCGATGCTCTCGACCAAACCTAATTTAATCAAACCAGTAACGGTTCGGCTCGCGTTGGACTTGTCGACATTAAGCTGCTGTGCCAGCTGATTGATGGTCAATGGCTGCAATTGGATTTCACCCAATGCGTGCGCTTGCACTGGAGTGAGAGCGACATCGCCGCATTGTTTATCAAGCATACCAAGCAATCGGACGGCTTGACGGGAGTAGTGTCGAAGTTGACGAGCGTTCATTATCACTTACCTCTAAAAATAAAGTTGCGCACCGCAATTAAATTAATTGCGGTGCGCAACCTTGTCAATGGTAAATGTCATTTTTCTCGTTAGGAGACGTAGTGAGCCTCCATGTTTAAGCGTGGTGATGTAAACAAAACTGCGGTGCTGGAGCTTTTTCTGATGATTTACGCATCCATACTTTCTCGTGGAAGTAGTAAGCCACCGTGTTCAAACTCGGCTCTAGCATCGCCATTACGCCGCCGACAAATGCATCACCTGTTAGTAAGTAAACCACGGTAAAAGCGACGCTGAAGTGCACGGTCGCAAAGCTTGCGGTTTTTAATTTGGTCATCCACTGACGAGCTTTAAGTGCTGGGACTTTTGCCCATGCCTTTTCATGAAAGTAGAAGGCTACGGTGTTCACTGAAGGCTCAATCATGGCAATTAAACTACCAATTAGAATGTCGCCTGTGAGTACGTAAGCGACACTAAATGCGATAGTAAAATGCAGTGCTGCGAAAGTTAGTGTCTTTTTCATGATAATTACTCAATCGTGTTTGTTTCGATGAGCTTATTATCGATAATAATTCTCATTAATGCTAATGGGTAATGAGTATTGTTGTGATAGGGGGAAGCTATTGATGATGGTTTTGGTGAAATGTATACAAAAAAGGTTGGCCATGATGACCAACCTTTTGAACCAAAAAGTGAGAAGTGTTAATTCTTCTCTTTCACTGAGGCTTAAAGCGCAGCGATCGTTGTCTTCTGCTCTTCTAGCTTAGCTAGCGTTTCTTTGTAGCCTTCAAGCTTCTCACGCTCTTTAGCAACAACTGCTTCAGGAGCTTTCGCTACGAAGCCTTCGTTACCTAGTTTGCCTTCGATACGCTTGATTTCGCCGTGAGTCTTCTTGATTTCGCCATCTAGACGAGCAAGCTCAGCATCTTTGTCGATCAGACCTGCCATTGGGATCATCAACTCAGACTTACCAACCAGTGCTGTCGCACATGCAGGAGTTTGTTCGCCAGTTTCAAGCACGCGTACTGCTTCTAGCTTCGCTAGTGACATCAGTACTTGCTTGCTTGCTTCTAGACGAGAGGCATCTTCTGCATTTGCTGCTTTCAGCATAACGTCAAGCGGCTTACCAGGGTTGATGTCGTATTCAGCACGTAGGTTACGGATGCTGGTAATGAACGCCTTCACCCATTCGATATCATCTAGCGCTTCTTGGTTGAAGTTTGCTTCGTCGAATTGAGGCAGTGCTTGAAGCATGATTGTCTCACCTTCTACACCTTCAACTAGTGGCTTGATGCTTTGCCAGATAGTTTCAGTGATGTAAGGAATCACAGGATGAGCCAGACGTAGAGTCTTCTCAAGAACCGTGATGAGTGTACGGCGAGTACCACGCTGTTGCGCTTCAGTACCTTTCCATAGAACGGGTTTAGTTAGCTCTAGGTACCAGTCACAGAATTGGTTCCAGATGAATTCGTAAAGCGTGTTCGCAGCCATATCTAGACGGAAGTTGTCGATATGGTTGTTAAACGCTTTCGCTGCGAGTTCAAACTGAGACTCAATCCACTTGTCTGCTAGTGAATATTCAATCTCACCACCGTTGAAGCCACAATCTTGCTCTTCTGTGTTCATCATTACGTAACGGCTTGCGTTCCATAGTTTGTTACAGAAGTTACGGTAACCCTCAAGACGCTTCATATCCCAGTTGATATCACGACCTGTTGATGCCATTGCTGCAAGAGTGAAACGCAGTGCGTCTGTACCGTATGCTTCGATACCGTTTTCAAACGTCTTACGAGTGTTCTTCTCGATCTTCTTCGCTAGTTGAGGCTGCATCATGTTGCCACAACGCTTCTCTACGAGAGACTCTAGGTCGATACCATCAATCATGTCGATTGGGTCAAGTACGTTACCTTTCGACTTGGACATCTTGTCGCCGTTTTCGTCACGGATTAGACCAGTAACGTAAACCGTCTTAAATGGTACTTGTGGTTTGCCGTTTTCGTCTTTCACGAAGTGCATGGTCATCATGATCATGCGCGCAACCCAAAAGAAGATGATGTCGAAACCAGTTACTAGAACGTCTGAAGGGTGGAATACTTTCAGATCGTCAGTTTGCTCTGGCCAACCTTGAGTACCGAACGTCCATAGTGCAGAAGAGAACCACGTATCCAGTACGTCTTCGTCTTGGTGAAGTTCAATGACTGACTCTAGGTTGTTGTTCTTACGAACTTCTTCTTCAGTGCGACCTACGTAAACATTACCTTGGTTGTCGTACCAAGCTGGGATGCGGTGACCCCACCATAGCTGACGAGAGATACACCAGTCTTGAACGTCACGCATCCAAGAGAAGTACATGTTTTCGTATTGCTTAGGAACGAATTGGATGTCGCCGTTTTCTACTGCTTCAACTGCGGTTTTCGCTAGAGGCGCAGTACGTACGTACCATTGGTCAGTTAGCATTGGTTCGATAACAACGCCACCACGGTCGCCGTAAGGAACTTGTAGATCGTGATCTTTCACTTCTTCAAGTAGACCTAGCTCGTCGAATTCAGCAACGATAGCTTTACGAGCGGCAAAACGCTCCATACCGTGGTATTTAGCTGGTAGCTCAGTGCTGTAAGCGTCGCTTGCTTCGCCGTTAGTGTTGAATACTTCTGCTGAGTCGCGGATGTTCGCGTCGAAAGTCAGAATGTTGATCATTGGTAGCTGGTGGCGCTTACCTACTTCGTAGTCGTTGAAGTCGTGCGCAGGTGTGATTTTCACACAGCCAGTACCTTTTTCCATATCTGCGTGCTCATCGCCCACGATTGGGATGCGACGATCAACGATAGGAAGGATGATTTCTTTACCGATAAGATCTTTGTAACGTGGATCTTCTGGGTTAACTGCAACACCCGTATCGCCTAGCACGGTCTCTGGACGAGTCGTTGCAACAACGATGTAGTCTTTGCCATCCGCTGTTTTAGCGCCATCTGCTAGTGGGTAGCGGAAGTGCCACATGTGGCCTTTAGTGTCTTTGTTCTCTACTTCTAGATCTGAAATCGCTGTGTGTAGCTTTGGATCCCAGTTAACTAGACGCTTACCGCGGTAGATTAGATCGTCTTCGTATAGACGTACGAAGACTTCTTGAACGGCGTTAGATAGACCATCGTCCATCGTAAAGCGTTCACGATCCCAGTCTACAGATGCGCCAAGACGACGAAGCTGCTTAGTGATAGTGCCGCCAGATTCGCCTTTCCATTCCCAGATTTTGTCGATGAAAGCTTCACGACCGTAATCGTGTTTTGTTTTGCCTTCTTCTGCAGCGATCTTACGCTCAACAACCATCTGAGTTGCGATACCAGCGTGGTCAGTACCTACTTGCCAAAGGGTGTTTTTACCCTTCATACGTTCACAACGGATAAGCGTATCCATGATCGTATCTTGGAACGCGTGGCCCATGTGTAGGCTACCAGTGACGTTCGGTGGCGGGATCATGATGCTGTATGATTCTTTAGTAGTGTCACCGTGTGGCTTAAAGTAGCCTTTCTCTTCCCAAGTCTGATACAGAGCTTGTTCGATTGAAGTTGGGTTGTATGTCTTTTCCATAGCGCTCTTTTAATGGATACGTTGATGGTTGAATCTTAGTCAATCTTTATAAGTGAGGGATCTTAACAAGATCGCCTTAACTATAAGGATTGACCGTTAAGGATATTGAATTTCGATCGTTTGCAGCTGGTAACCTGCTTGACGGTAAATTTTATATCTTTCTCTTGCGAGTTGTTTAGCTTTTTCTTCGCAGGGCACGAAGTCTACCACTTGAGCAAACTTGTTCGCAAAGGTTGTCTCATTTTCCGCCAAATTAATTACCAGCTGACGGTTCCAATTAGGTTTTACACCTTCATGGCCGATTTCAATATTGGTGGCGTATTTCGGTCCCTCGCCTACGAGGTTATGTGCCATGAACTTGTCTGCATCAACTTGCCAAAAGGCTTCAGCGAGCTGCTCGGCGTGTGGTTTGTCTTGGCAGTTTAAATACACTTTAGCGCCTTGGCGAGCAAAGTGCTGAGCCAAAAACACGATGTATTCTTCAAAGCCAGCCACCGTTGCTTGCGGGCTCTCTTCGTTAATGATGTAGAAGGTTGCAGTTTGCATCATTCTCTCACTTGCCTTGGGTCTCTTCCTAAGACCATCTTAAGTCCCACTTTCATTTTAGAAAATTAGGATAATAAAAAAGGGCCTTGCGGCCCTTTTAGATTCTGTTCAGAAATTACTCTTCTGTCTCTTGGCCGCTGCGGTTCAAAAGGAATTGGACAAGCATTGAGACAGGACGGCCCGTTGAGCCTTTCGCTGCGCCTGATTTCCACGCGGTACCTGCGATATCGACGTGTGCCCAGTTGTACTTCTTCGCGAACTTAGATAAGAAGCAACCCGCAGTAATTGTGCCACCAGGGCGACCACCAATGTTTGCCATATCCGCAAACGGGCTCTTCAACTGTTCGTGGTACTCGTCTGCCATTGGTAGACGCCATGCACGGTCACTCGCTTGCTCAGAAGCGTTTACTAGCTCATGAGAAAGAGGGTTGTGGTTAGAGATTACGCCGCTGATATGGTGGCCTAGTGCGATAACACAAGCACCAGTTAGCGTTGCAACGTCAACCACGCAGTCTGGTTCGAAACGCTCTACGTAAGTCAGTGCGTCACAAAGAACAAGACGGCCTTCAGCATCCGTGTTCAGAACTTCTACAGTTTGACCAGACATGGTCGTTAGGATGTCACCTGGACGGTAAGCGTTGCTGCCAGGCATGTTTTCACAGCCCGCTAGAACACCAATAACGTTGATTGGTAGGTTTAGCTTCGCTAGCGCTTTCATTGTACCGAATACCGATGCCGCACCACACATGTCGTACTTCATCTCATCCATACCTTCGCCCGGCTTTAGAGAGATACCGCCTGAGTCGAAGGTTAGACCTTTACCTACGAGCACAATCGGTTTTGCATCTGAGTCAGGGTTACCTTTGTACTCGATGATAGACATCATAGATTCGTTTTTAGAACCACGGCCTACTGCTAGGTAAGAGGTCATACCCAGTTTTTCCATCTCTTGCTCACCAATGATTTTGGTGGTTACGGTTTCGTAATCGTCCGCTAGACGACGAGCTTGAGAAGCAAGGTAAGCTGGATTAGCTACGTTTGGCGGCATGTTGCCAAGGTCTTTTGAGGCTTTGACACCTGATGCGATAGCAAGACCATGAGTGATTGCTTTTTCACCCAAGTTCAATTCACGACGCGTTGGTACGTTGAAAACAAGCTTGCGCAGTGGGCGGCGAGTCTCAGGTTTCACGCTCTTGAATTGATTAAATGTGTATAGACCATCTTTAGTCGCTTCTACAGCCTGGCGCACTTTCCAGTATGTATCACGACCCTTAACATGCAGTTCAGTTAGGAAACATACCGCTTCCATTGAGCCTGTCTCGTTAAGTGTGCTGATCGTCTTTTGAATGATTTCCTTGTACTGGCGCTCGCCAAGTTCACGCTCTTTGCCGCAACCGACAAGTAAAACGCGCTCTGACAAAACACCTGGTACTTGATGCAGTAGCAGCATCTGACCAGGTTTACCCTCTAGATCACCACGGCGAAGTAGTGAACTGATGTAACCGTCACTGATTTTATCAAGTTGTTCGGCTACTGGAGAAAGGCGACGTGGTTCAAACACACCAACAACGATACATGCGCTACGTTGTTTCTCTGGACTGCCACTTTTTACACTGAACTCCATGCGTACTCCTACATCCTGAAGACAAATTGCTCTAAATGTTAGATAATGATCGCTTACTTGTTGAATTTTAGCTCCAGGCTTACATGCAGAGCTGATTAAGCGACTAACATCTAGTTTATAATTTTTAAAAAAATAAATGGTTCAACGGGAAACTATAGTGATTCGACCAAAAAAACAAGTTTTGTATAGGTAATTTCAGCGTGATTATTGTTAGATATTTGATCCGCGAAACACTCAAGAGCCAATTTGCGATTTTTTTCGTACTTTTTTTGGTGTTTGTAAGCCAGAAATTCATAAGTGTTCTTGCTGATGCTTCTGATGGGGATATTCCTGCTGGATTGATTTTCTCGATTGTTGGTTTGAACATGCCAGCAATGGGTCTGTTAATGCTGCCTTTAAGTCTGTATATCGGCATATTGATCACATTTGGTCGTCTGTATGCAGAGAGCGAAATTGTCGTAATGAACGCGACAGGTATTGGTAATAAATTCTTGGTTCAAGCGGCCTTATACCTAGCGTTGATTACTTCAGCGGTGGCGGCTTTCAATGCGTTGTGGCTATCGCCGTGGTCTCAAGACCGCGTTGAGCAGCTTTATGAGCAGGTAGCGTCAGAAAACAGCGTTGACCTACTTAAAAAAGGTCAGTTCCAAGGTACACCAGACGGTTCATCGGTTGTGTTCATCGATGACATTAAAGACAATACCTTGAGCAACGTTTTTGTTGCGCAGATGCGCCCTCGAGATTCAGTGTTACCGAGTGTGATGTTCTCATCTTCTGGTGAAGTAAAAGAGCTTTCGGACGGTCGTCAGATCATCACTATGAAAGAAGGTACGCGTTATGAAGGTGTGCCTACTCGCGTTGAATATATGATCACGAAATTCGATGAATACGAAGGTGTTATCGGCCAACGTGAGGTCAAAAAGAAAGGGCGAGACTGGGAAGCATACCCAACGGTTGACTTGATAGGTCACCCAGATCCAGAGGCGCAAGCGGAGCTACAATGGCGAATTTCGTTATTTGTGTGCATTCCACTCTTAACAATGCTCGTTATTCCTTTGTCTGCGGTGAATCCGCGTCAGGGACGGTTTGCCAAAATGGGGCCTGCGATCCTGATCTACCTAGCGTATTTCTTGGCGATCAGTGCAACCAAATCTGCATTAGAAGATGGTGACATCCCGGCTGCTATTGGTATGTGGCCAATCAATGCGATGTTGCTGATTGTTGCTATCATGGCGAATATGATGGATAGCGTTGCTGCTAGACGAATAAAAGACAAATTCCGCAAGAAGAGGCTCGCGTAAGCTGTGTTCAAAATCTTAGACCTTTACATCGGTAGAACCATCATCTCTACCACTGCCTTGGTTTTAGCGACGTTTGTTGGCTTATCGGGCATCATCAAATATGTAGAACAGCTACGTAAAGTAGGGCGAGGTGTGTACGACCTCACTCATGCGTTGTACTTTGTGTTACTCAGTGTGCCGCGTGATATCGAAATGTTCTTTCCAATGGCGGCATTACTCGGTGCCCTTATCGGCTTAGGTATGTTGGCTTCAAGCTCTGAGCTGGTGGTGATGCAAGCTGCTGGTTTCTCTAAGCTGGATATCGGGTTATCGGTACTCAAAACGGCCGTCCCGCTCATGATTGTTGTTATGGCGTTAGGTCAATGGGGCGCTCCTGAGGCCCAGAAGATGGCCCGTGACTTACGTGCGTTTGCGATATCAGGTGGTAGCATTGTGTCTGTGCGCTCAGGTGTGTGGGCTCGTGACGCAAACGACTTTATCTTTATAGGTAAAGTCGAAGACGACAAGCTTTATGCTTTAAATATGTGGCGTTTTGATGATGATAAGAATCTACAAAAAGTTATTTTCGCCGAAGAAGTCGACTACCAACAAGATAACAACTGGCTGATGCGCTACGTACAAATTACGGACATGGAAAATGAAAACGTAATTTCAAAGCAAGACATCGAACAGATGGAGTGGCACACCTCTTTGGCACCGGATAAGCTAGCTGTGGTGACCGTGAAGCCAGAAGAACTGTCACTGAGCGGTTTGTATGATTATGTGACTTACCTAAAAGCATCGGAACAAGATGCATCTCGCTATGAGTTGGCGTTTTGGCGTAAGTTGACTCAGCCGCTTTCAATTGCTGTGATGATGTTAATGGCGCTATCTTTTGTTTTCGGTCCACTCAGAAGCGTGACCATGGGGGCAAGGGTATTGTCGGGCGTGGTTGCCGGGTTTACTTTTTACATATCCAGTGAGTTCTTTGGCCCATTAAGCTTGGTGTATGGCATATCCCCAGTGTTTGGTGCTTTGGCCCCGAGTTTGGTGTTCTTAGCTATTGCGATTGCACTACTACGAAGAAAGCTATAACTGAAGCATCATCCGAATAAACCAAGTTTTACCGAACCAAATGTAAAAGGAAGGCATTACGCCTTCCTTTTTTGTGTTCCTAGACAAGTTAGTTTGCCTTGGGTAATACAACAACCTCTGTTTTGGCCCAAATGTCGTGGAAACCACGTCTCTTCGGATCAATCGGTACAGTCAAATTTGCCAAGCCAAAGCCAGATGTCGAAATACGAATCAGAGCTTGAGTTACCGTAATTGGTGCTCCGTCTTTGGCATTGCGAACTCGAAGTTTCCAAGCGCGCATCCCAAGAGTTTGTCCTGCTCGCGTCCAGAAGAACACAAAGAAATATATCCACACACCCGCAAGATAAAGTGTAAATAGAGGGCTCAATACAGGGTGTTTTCCGAGCATATCTGCGGCATCAGCGTACTCGCCATAGCTCAACAATCCTGCTGCATTTAGTGCAAACACAACGGCCATAACAATACCTGCGGCCATCATTTCAATTGCGATAATAATCAATGTGTCGTAAATCAACGCTGCAAGTCGACGAAAGAGACCAGCAGGTGGAAGAGTTGTAGACGTTGTCATTATTCCATCACTTACCTTAAAAATTGTGCGTCAGAATATAGATTCCCTCACCAAGAGAAAAGAGACCTAACGCACAGAGTCTTTAATTGTGTATAAACGAAGAGACTTTTCTGCCCTACGTTATCAGCACATGTCATGATACACGAGGCCGTGCAGCAATATGTTTCAACTGAATTCGACTCTCTTAACCATTGGCTTTTTGGTCTGTGACCAGATTAGATAGCTGAGAGAGTTGGTGTTTCTCATCTTCGGTATAATGTTGGCTTAATGAAAGCTCTAAAGCTTTTTCTGACAGCTTGATTGCTGGTGACAAAAATAACTTAGGGTGCATACTAGAGAGAGCTAGCAAGGCCTTTTGTAGGCGAATCTGTATTTGGAGTTGCGCTGCACCATCGTGTGCTATCGGCAAAAAGACATCATCGAACAAATCCTGGCAGCTTAATGCGGGCACAAATAGTCTAGGGTATCGAGTTTTGGTAGGCGGCTCGCTGAGTAGGTCTCCCCATAATGAAAGTGCTCGTACAGAACGCCCAAGAACGTCAATCGCGGTGCCATTATCATTTACAGCCGGAGATAGTGCTCGTGAGGCGATTTCCGCCATAACGACTAAACCAAAGCGAGGGTCCTGATCATATGAACGCTCCGTTCGAATCGTGAAGGCTGCCGTTACTTCGCTTTCGTCTGGCAACTCTCCACAAACCCAAGCCAATGGTTGACCTACGTACACAAAACTTCCCGGTTGTCGCTCAAGATAGATGGTGCATTGGTTTGCTTCAGCAATACTATCGAGATGATGCATATCAACATGCTGTAAGTAGCCAATTTCTTGGCTCAAAATAGGTTTACTTCCTCTGGGTTTATGTTCTGGGTGGCTCCACGGGTGAGCACCTAGCCAGCGCTCTTTACCCCGTTTTCTTATCGCATCTAACAAGGCTTGCTCTACGTATGAAGTGGTTTCACTGACCCTTCCTAGTACGGAAAGGTGCTGAATCCAACGTAACAGAGTGAGTATGATCATCACGATTACGGCGATAGTCACGATGAATAGATAAATTTGTGCTTGTTGATGATAGGCCCCAATACCTAGCGCGATAATTCCTACCAAACTAAATAGAAAAGAGCCAAGAAAGGTTGCTAAGGCATTTTGTGTTGTGCTGTCTTCCATCAACAGTTTTGTCGCTCGCGGCGTTACCCCTGCACTAGCGGCACTGTACGCTGAGACCATAATATTGAGAGAGAATGTAGTCACTGCAAGCATGGAGGTTGCGAGGATATTTAATATGTTGTTCAACAAATCCTTGCTGACGTTGATGGCAGGGGGCAGAGTAATGAACTGGTTTAAAACAATCGACATTAAGGCGGTAGCAACAGCTAGTAATGCGTAGAGTGACGTCCGGACCCACAGTTTTCGTGTCATCTGTTTCAGTAACCACTGCCATTTTGACCCAGTCATTCTTTGCTCCTATTCAGTTCTCACTAGAAAGTCGATAGAAAATTCAGAAAGTTATTCTTGCTTAAGCATAGGTTAAATGCCCGTCGTTCTGCTTGATATTTCATGCATCACGAAAGTAAGAAAGCTGCTTGCTTCAAAGAATGGTGCTCTTGAGGTGTGAATTACCACGATTCTGTTACCTTAATTGATAGATGAATTAAAAGTATGTGATTGAAAAGAGGTAGCGCATGATTGTAATTACAGGTGCAAGTAGCGGCTTAGGGGCGGAACTAGCAAAGCGTTATGATGCGGAAGGCAAAGAGACGTATGTAATAGGAAGAAATACAGAAAAACTATCCGCACTAGCAAAACAACTCTCTCATAACGTCGGCTATCAAGCTTGCAACCTCTCATTACATCAAGGTGTGAAACAGCTCTTTGATGGGATGAAACAGCCGCCTGAAATGGTCATTCATAGTGCAGGAAGTGGTTATTTTGGCTTACTGGAAGAGCAGGAGCCGGAAGAGATTCAAAAGTTGATTGATAACAACCTGAATTCTGCGATTCATGTGTTAAGAGAGTTAGTAAAGCGTTACAAAGATCATCCAATAAAAGTGGTCATGATCATGTCCACAGCCGCGCAACAACCTAAAGCGCAAGAGTCTACGTATTGTGCAGTGAAATGGGCCGTCAAAGGATTAATTGAGTCGGTTCGTTTGGAGCTAAAAGGAAAACCTATGAAAATTATCGCGGTTTATCCCGGTGGAATGGATACGGAATTCTGGAAAACAAGCGGCAATACGATGGACACGAGTCACTTCATGCAAGCAGAAGATGCCGCAGAGATGCTCCATAATGCGTTGTCGAGCATTGGGAATGGTTATGTTTCTGATATTACAGTGAATAGAACTTAAAAAGAGTTTCGTATACTCATTTTCATCTGGAAGAGTAGTAGAAAATGGAGCGTACGTTTCTTATGAGTACAGCTTTGTCACACTTTGTGGCGAAATTATCAGCAAACGATAGTTATTTAAGGTATTTCTGCTTGCGCAGGTCAAAAGCTTACGTATAATGCCAACCATCAAAGGGCAATAGCCCAAAGATGCCGGTGTGGTGAAATTGGTATACACGACGGATTCAAAATCCGTTGCCTTCGGGCGTGGCGGTTCAAGTCCGCCCACCGGTACCATATTTAGAAAGGTCGCTTTTATAGCGGCCTTTCGTCGTTTTGGGCGTTTGAAAATATTCGACTTTTCAGGTGCTTACCTCATTTTTCCTTTTCTGTTGTCACCTCTTTTTTCGCTTCATTAACCTCACTCTATCCACCTTAAAATTTCTTCCATGGTCCATCTATGGTTCATCGCATGACGGTTCTGTGCGCAAGGGAATCCCAGTAAATCCAACAAATGCTAAAAGCTGCCATCTCGCAAGCCAGTATCGTCAAGGGCTTCGAGCTGCCAGAACCATGGTACGACCATGGTGACTTTACGGTGCTATGATGTTTTGGCTTTGCCCTTATGGAACACCTGATCGTTTTGATGGATAGTCGAAAAGTCGGTTTGAGATAGGCGGTTTTGCGGTGTGTGTAGTAAGCGCGTTGGGGTAATACACCTACAATCAATCACACAGATGAATTAACTCCAAGTTGATATCAATATGCAACTGTGTAATCTTCTTTATAGTGGTGAACAAATGGAGCTTGACCAACTATGAAGATGATTTTCGTCGATGCTGAAAATGTAGGACTGAAGGAGCTAGAAAAGATTAACGCTTCTGTTGTTGATAAAGTCTTTGTTTTTTCTAAGTCAGATTCAGTCAAGCTTGTTTGTGAAAAGTCGTTGTACCTGTTCTTATCTGACTATCCGACAGGTCAGAACCAAGCCGATTTCTATATCATTGCATATCTGTCTAGGGTGCTACTTGCTTTAGATAAAAAGCAGTTGGGCTCTGTTCATTTTGAGCTATACAGTAACGATGAAAGCTTGATTTCAGCATTTGAGTTTCAGTGCAAGCAATTAGGCGCACCTTTTCAAAGCATCAGAACTAGAGAGAACACAGTTGTTCCAATTGTTAAGCCACAGCAGACACCCCAAAAATCTCCTGAAGACAAGCTTCTTCATGCTTTGAAGTCTCCTCGTGCTTTAGATCCAAGCTTTCAAAAGCAGCTAGGGCTGTCAAAGTCAGATTTTACCAAGGCAATCAATGAGCTTTCCAAAAATAACCAAATCAAGCGTAGTCCTCAGTCCAAGAAAAAATGGGTTAGGTGTTAGTACGCTGACTTACCGACCTCATTAAAGTGTAATAAATGGCGGTATTCTCCATCGCTATTACTAACCATCAGTGTGTGAATATCGCTGTCCTAAGCTTGCTGAGTGATGATCTCGGTACTCTCTGGCGATTCGAGTGAGGAATTGGTGTGCCGAGTGGCGTACCGTAGAAAAATATGTGGTTTGAGCGAGTTTCTATGTAAGTTATGGACTCTAAACGCGTTGCTGGTGTCGGTAGTTGTAGGATTACGTGGATGTGGCTTGATAGATGAGGACTAGATCTTGGTTGGGATTTTTATATTAAATATATAATAACCAGTACAACAGCTTGCCGTAGGCTGCTGTTGTACTGGTTATTATTAATACTATGTTAGTGGTTCTGGTGGCGAAATCTGTAGGTAATACAGTGGTAGTTTCCCTTTTAAGCTATGACATTTTTCACTCATCCGTCCAAAATCACTGAATATCACTAAGAATCACTGAACAATCACCGTCCTATCATCATCGCTACGAAACCGACTCTCATACAATGTCATCGTTCATTCAACAAAGGAGATAGAACGATGGGCAACAAACAGAACAACCATAAAGCGAATCAAGCTAATAGCAACAAAGGAACTTCAGGTCACAATACTGCGTACCAGAAAGTTCTTGATAACAGAGCTAATCAATTGAACCCAAATAACTCACGTTACCAAGGCAAGAAGTAGGAGATTCAATATGGTTGATACTTCGGACATGTCACAAGACGAACTAGATCTATGGTCAGATATCAATAACCCGAATAATGATGCAGATATGGATGATTGGGCGGATGCTCACAACCCTAATAACGATGATTATTTAGGAGATGACTAAGATGAAAGCCGATGATTAAATATCATCGGCTTTCATCTTAATAACAGTTGGTTGGCATGACGATGAGTGACGATAAAAAATACAAATACACAAGGCAGTTGTTGAAAATTGCTAAACAAGAAGGCGATTACACGAATAAAGAGATTGAGAAGAAGGCCGGTTTGAGTGGATCTTCTAGTTCTTTGGCATCTCGATGGCTAAATGGTCATGCTTTAGCTACTGAGCGACAAATGCGCTACTTCATAAACAATTATGGTCACTTACTTAAGCGGAAAATGGAGCATTTGTTCTATAGACACGCACCTGATGGAGATGACTTATCAACTAAATTTATAAAGCTAACCGGAGATATCATATTCAAACACCATGTCCGATTAGATCCGTCTTATGAGTATAAAAAGGGCATCAATGTCTTGAGAGTTGTGATTCTAGAAAGTAATAGCCTTTATAAACTTGTGGTTCAATACCGCGCTGGTTTTGTTCAATGGAGAAAAGTCCAAAAGGGATATTCACCACTAATAGAAACCAATTCAAAGGGGCTGGTATCCTCAGATAATGAAGAGTCAAACTGGTACCTTTGGGAAGTTATAGACTGCAACAATACCGATGAGTTAATTCAAGAGTTTGAAGTATTGTTAGGTCATCTTTTGGTTCAATCTAACATCGTTGACTGGGCGGTGAACTGTGGTCGTTTAGATCAAGATACGCCTTCCCATTTTTTTAATCACAAGCATATTTCACCGATGAGATTTTCTTTTTATCAAAAGTTAATGAAACTTGGTTTGCATAGCGATCTGTTGCCGTTTTAAGATGTGACCGAAAACCCAATAGCCAAAGAGGGGCTTAATCCTCAAAGCAGAACTGGATGCCAGTTCAACAACAAATACCTTTCATCATGAGCACCACCTTAGCTTTAAAGTTGAGGTCGTGTATAGGTATTCGGATAACCTTGTACTCTGTCACTGACTAGGTGAAAACGCTGAGGCAAGTAGCTGAAACGGTTCAAGGTTTATTAGGGATAGGGGTGGGTAAAGCCGAACCATATAACTTCGTGTTGTATCGTTCGGCTTTTATTTTCACTTCATGCAATTCTTTATTTTACCTATTAAAAATTCGCCAAATTCTTTAGTTATCTGTACTTTATCGTTACCGAAGTTAAGCGTGCCTAGAGTGAAATTTCCTGACTTCGTCACTGGAATAGTGGGATAAAGTTGTCGGAATTCTTCTAATGCTGCGTTACGTTTAATGTCATATTTCCACCATGAGCCACCGAAGTCACAGCTATGGTTTTGTCCTTCCATATACCAAGGCCAGCGTTCTTTCCAAGCCTCCTGTTTTATCTCTTGATCTGTTACATGGAAAAGACTACCCGTGACTTTGAAGTAACTAAGCAAGGAACCACACCCTACGCCAGTTGTAATGACGATATCGCCTTTGGTTACACCTTTAGGCTTTTTCTTGGAAAAGTGTAAGTTCTGGTGGAGATCTGAGTAATCTCGTCGTTCTTCGAGAAGTACAGGATCATCCTGAGTCCCAATTGGTTTTAGGAAGTAGAGTGGCTCTTTATCTGAGTCGCTCTCAGAGGAATAGACTCGTGGTAGGATATCGATGTCAGCACTTGGCTGCTTTGTTTCCCATGCTTTTTGTGATCTATACTGCTCAGCGAACATCACGGCTTTTCTGAGTTGAGTTAACGTAAGCTCTCTAAATTCAATGGCTTCGTAAATTTCATCAATAAGATTGTCCAGATGGGCACTGTGTGGGGTTAGTACCCCCCATTCGTGATTGCGGTGTAATCCGTTTTTAGTGAAGTTTGCCGATGTGATGATAGCTTGATGCTCATGGTTTTTGGTTAGGGCATAGATTTTTCCATGAAGGTTATTATCGATGTGAACTTTTGCCTTTACCTTTGGGTATTTGGCATTGAAGTATTCGAGGAAGTCTAATAGTTGTTTTGGCTTTGTTAACTGCTCGGGATCATTGGCTTTGAATGTCGTTACCAGTTCAATGTTCTTGACTGCATTGAAATGAAAGCCATCTAAAAAATTTGTCATATCAGAAGCTAAGAACGGTGATGTAATGAGAAGTCTATCGCCACCTTGATCAACTAACCTTTGCAGATCTTGGTGATGGGAGCCAGTGATATTCGATAATATATACATGTTTTTCTAGCCTTGAATGACGTGTCGATATCTCATCATATTTGGCTGTGCTTGGTAGTGCATCAATATCGTCCTATGTCTGTTCAGTTTTGTTAACTATAGTGGTTTTTTACCTAAAACCACTATTAATCAATGGTGTACCCGTAACTAAAGACCTCTGAAATTTATATTACTGAAGTGTGGGTATATAAATTAACGGAGGTCTAAATGAGCAAATCACAACGACTCACCACCACTTTCCTTAACAACCTTAAATCCAATCCAGCTAGCGCTAAATCTACCGATTACGAAGTCAATCTGTCCGCTATGAAGGATTCTGGTTTGCCTACTGGTGTTCGCTGCTTAGTGGGTAAGTCTGGCGGGAAACGCTTCCTTCTACGCTATACCAGTCCGGTAACAAGTAAGAAGGCAAGCATTGGTCTTGGTAAGCACCCTGAAACTGACCTCGCCACATTGCGCAAAACAGCCAAAGAGTATCGCCAGCAAATTATAGAAGGCGTTGATCCCAAGCTTGAGCGTGACAATCAGACTACCGAGAAGACGATGACTCTGGAGCGGTTCTTTGATGAAGTGTACCTGCCACTGGCTAAACAGAAACGTAGCTGGAAAGATGACGTTGCTCGGTTTCGTTTGGCAAAGTCGATACATCACATATCCATTCATGAACTAACCGCCGCCGATATCATCAAAGTCCAAATGGAGATGCAGAATGCCGTTACGATTAAGGGTAAACCGTATGCTCCTGCCTCGATAAACCGTGTTCTAGCTCTGCTCAAAACGATCAATCGTCAGGCATATAAGTTGATGGACGCGCCACTCATTGCTGACAAGGTGAGCTTGTTGAAAGAAGATAACGTGCGAACTGGGTACTTGTCCGAATCACAGCTAAAGGAGTTCATAGGTCACGCTCTGAACCATGAAGATAAAAGTATTGGCGCATACCTAGCTTTGCTGTTTTTGACTGGCGCGAGGGATAAGGAACTGCGTTTGCGCTTGAAATCCGATGTGAATTGGGAGGAGAAAACACTCACTATTCCGCATACGAAAAACGGTACTAGTCACGTTTTATTCCTAAGTGACTACATGCTTGATATTTTGAGGTCGGTACCTCATGTGGCGAATAATCCGTATCTCTTTCCTGGACGCAAAAAGGGTAAACCAGTAGGGCAACCTAGGCATGCTTTCAAGGCTATCAAAGCCAAGATGGGACTACCCGACATACCCGGTGATAAAGCGAACCTAACCCTGCATTCAGCTCGCCATACGGTTGGGAGTTTATTAGCTAGCCAAGGAGTCTCGTTACACGACATAGCCAAGCAGTTGAATCACGCTGACCTTTCATCCACAAGGCGCTACTCGAAATTGACTGTAGGGCGTCGGAGGGAGATTGGCTCTCGTTTGTCGGATATGGTGACTGCGAAGCCAGAGATACGTTGGGAATGAAGAAGTTACGTTTAACCAGTTAATTTAGAAATACATTAGAAAAGCCCCTGTTTAGCGATGAGCTAAACAGGGGCTTTTTCATTATTAGAAGGAAATTCACGATGAAAACAGTAAACAAGTTTGAAGACATTCAATCATTGACAATGCCTGATGGCGTGAAAGCAAAACTGCTAGAGCACCTGATAGAACCATTCGGTGATGAAGAAAGCACAAAAACGTTTTGGGATGAGGTCGGTACGACCTTGTACTTGATTGAGGAAGGGGATACCAACGAAACCTTGAGTGAAGAATCTGAGGAAGATCTGCACTTCCTTCGCTTTGTTACTAACTACCCTGAATGGGTGCTGTTGTTAAACGATGATGACTGTCCTTGGTTGCTGGCGGTCGCCATAGTGACCATGGAAGGCTCTGGCGTGTACTGCTGTGCTCCTATGAACAGTCCCACGTTCCCTGTCGTGATGCTAGCAGACCAAACTGAATCTTAAAACCAAATTAAACCTGAACAATTCCATCTTAAAGGAGGTGTCCTATGGCACGTAAACCAAGCAATAAACAAGAAACGGTTCAACCTGAAATCTTAGAGGGCAATGAACAAGTCACGGTCACTGACGATCAACCAGTAGACCATTTCACTTATATCGTGCGTGAGGGCAAAGCTAAAAAGCTATCACCGAAAACAGAGAACCATGTGTTCTATGAAATCGCCTTACATGACGAGGAAAACGAACTCTATATCCGCATGTCGGGTAATGAAGGCGGAGGACTACACAGCAAGGAATGGATCCCGCTTAAAGATATCACAGCTGTACTAGATGTGCAGGGTGATAAGCCGTTCAAGAGCTCTGTGATGAAGTGTGTGTTTTCTGGACAGTCAGCGAACAACGCGGGTTTTATGGCTGCTTGTTGCAGGGGGCTTGGTCTTATCATCCAGTCGGAGAAGTCAGTGTTTCTCCACGTTCTAGCGCCAGACTACGTAACGATTCGAGAGGAAATCCTGTCTCTAGTGGATTCTGAAGCTAAAACTGAATAACCCCAAAACCACATCAAGCCTTACCCACTAAGCCAATTCTGGCTTTTCATACTGAGCACTGCCTAAGAGTGCTTCCCTGACAATTTAAACGAGATTTTATTATGAAATTAGTCTTTGATACTGAGCGCCTTTTGTTACCGATATCAACTAGTCTTCAAGATGCTTTAAACCGAGCGATCAGCGAATCAGGTAAATGGACACCCATGATCCAATCGGTTGTGATCAACTTCCGAGATTCATCCTACAGTTCGGAAAACGGCGGTTGGCACCCCGTTGAAATCAGGCTTGTCCGCCTCTACGACCAGTGGATATTTGATTACATCACTGACTTTGCGTATTGCAGTGGTCCTTATCCCGAACTGGTTAAAGAGGTGGATTTTAACTTCTCATCTGGAACAGCCAGTTTTTCCTATGTTCCAGAACTGCCGATAACAAATAGTGAGGTAATGGAGTTCTACTCGATGTGGGAATCCAACTTTCTCAGCTACGTCGAAATGGGCGTGTTCGATGAGATAAAAGTCACTGTGGATTAGTCCATTCGTCTGGAACCAAGTTGAAAGCACCGTATATGAACCATAAAATTGGTTACTCACTTCCTAGTGACTCAGAGGCTTCCTATTGCTCCATGTTAATCATGGTGTGATGGGAAGCCTTTTTCATTGGGGCAAGTTTTAGCAACGTTTACCCAATCCGTTGCCTTCGGGATTCAGAGGGGATGAAGTTGCTGGATTGCAATGAACGGTGAAAACACCATGGAAGGGAGCGTTAATTTTAACGAGTTTGGTTGGTTTACACTGGTGTTTTGTTATTAAAAGCTCCCATTGCTATGTCGAAGCAATGGGAGCAGTAAGGGGTGGGAAGCCTATATAAAATACCGAGAGAATGATTTGTCTGATGCTATCTCTGCTGCTAGGGGTAAAGGCTAGCCCTTATTATGCGACGAGAGGCGCCCCTTAATCTTATGTTCGTAGTTTGGCGCGAAAACTAGGGTATTTTCAACGTTGCCATACGAAATGACAACTTATCCAATGTACCCCCCAGTACAAACAGAATTAGGTATAACTTACTGACTTAGTTCGTCCAGTAGAGACAACCCTAGCTGATACTTGTCATCTAGTGCAGATGGGTGAACATGTCTCTTTATATTTGGTAGAGAGTTCAGGTAGCTGAAGAATCCGGAAGTGGTCATAGGGTATCCAGGCTCAAAATACTCTTCCTCATCATCCCCAAATGAAAACCAATGACAAAGCATTACGAGGTCTTCTTTCTCGTAAACAACCGCAGATGTGCGTGACTTTTCATGGTCGCTGTAAGCTAGAAAGTCAATGAAGATAACTTCTTGGCTTTCTGGGTTTTCCAAATGCTCTTCTGCCATCTGAATCGAGTAGTGATCCGACTCTGCGAAAAACATTTGAGTTCCCATCGTTGCTTCATGTCCCCAAGCTGCTGCCGCACACTTGGCAATTTTCTCACTTTGACAGTCGTTAAGTAGATGCTCTGTTTTATTGAATGAAATAGACATGTTTTTTGTACCTATTTTGTTTTGGTTTCGATATGCGGATTAAACATGCTTCACTTATAAAACACTAGTCTAACTGATAGATTTATAACGATATTCGTGAATGGATTGACACAAATGAACTTTTACTCAAATTTTTCACCTATTTTCAGAAGCTAGTTAAAACAGGCTAGGTGTAACAAAAGGAACTTGTCACCGGAATCTATGGTGACAAGTTCAATTTATGGCTCTGTTTATCCAGTCATCATACCCAGTAGATAGCCAACGGCGGTGAAGCTTAACAAGTTAGCGATATCAACTAGGTAAAAATACGGACTGGACTGAGTGATTTGGAGCAGAGTTCGTGCATCAGACATCATGGTTATACCCCTATTAAATTACTTCTCCTACCGGAGTTATTTTAGTGTTTGCTAATTAACGACGAAAAATGGCATCATTTTGAGTTTTCCCTTACGTGGTATCGGTTTCAAGTTTCGCTAAATCGTCTCTTTCGCTTATCTCACATAGGTAAGCTCAAAATCGGTACATAGTGGCAAGTTGATGGTTAGGAGGGGCTGTAGTGGTGCTGTGAAACGACATTATGTCGGGGTTCTTTGTTGTTTTGGATCTGTGCTTCTAGAGAGAACGCTAGGGCGTCATTTATTAACGTGGCAACGTCATGAAACAATACTCACGTACAGCAAATAAAGTATTTGGATCATCATGATCTAATTACTCAGTAAGCTGATCGGTTTCGGTAGTCTGAAACGTGTCGACTACTTGTAACGATCCAATGTGGCGTGGAGATCGCGTATCAGTTCAAGCTTGAGACTGACTGGAGAGAGAACCTCGACTTGAGGCATCCACGACTTCAACAAGGGTAAGATATCGCTCAATCTTGATACTCGACTGCTAACCAATAAACTACCGTCGCTCAGTTCTTTCAATAGCTGCTGGTGGGGAAGAATCATACTTTCAAGAAAGTGCGGAGCTACTTCCCTATCAACCTGTACAAGCACTTCAGCATCATCCGGAGTTAGCCACTCCATCCCTTGTTTATATATCTCCTCGTGGACTTTTTGACTCGGTTTGTATTTATCTTCCCGGCGGTGAATCCGTGAAATATTCGGCAGTCGGTACGAATGTAGCTGGTCACAGTAGGTCGCAGCGAGGAACCAGATACCACGGTCATTCACCAAGCGATAGGGATGGACAGATTCAAACGTTTTGCCATTGTAGGTAAGGTCAATAACAGAGTGAGTGGTAATCACTTCGGTCAGCTGTCTAAACAGCGCATCGAACTTCCCGATGGGTTCGGAGCGTGGATTCTTAAACAGAATGGGAGTGTGACCGTTGAACTTGTAGTGGTTAGGCAATAGCGCGGACAAACCCGTATCGTGCAGTACCTTGTTGGTATTCGCATTACCATTATTTCGAGTTACTGGATCTAACCGATAACCCTCATTGGTGCGGATAATTGGAGCGTTGACTAGCCTTTCATTGAAATCGCGTCTCAGGGTTTTCTCACTTACCTGATAATCCGCTACCAACTGCTCAGGGGAGAGCAGTTCTCCCATAAACAATCTCGTCAATATGTCACCTAGCCTTAAAGCTAGCTTTTCACTCTTATCGCTCATGCTACTAGCGTACGGTTTCCTCTGGACAGGTTGAGGGCAAAACATTTTTAAATGTTTCTAACCGTCACGCACTTAGATTTGGCATAGCTTTCATTGGATAAGGCAGGGCAATGACGATGACTATTTTCACACTCATTCTGCGGTCTTGGACATATCCTGTCCGGTCGCAGTGGGATACTACACAACGTAGATTTACTACAACGTCAATTAAAGGAAACAAGTAATGCAAGTGACATTCATTAAGCCACTTATGGCATCAGGTTATTCATGCCGCTCTTTAGGTTGTCCCGGTTGGGTCTCCAAGGGTGGGTCATGCGATACATGTGGCGCAATGGATTACAGCTAAGAAGGAGTATTCGTTATGGGTGGTTGGACAGAAGACCAAGGTGACTATGATGATGGCACAGAAGATTCTGGCTTCAGTCAGGACTTCGACATGGAACCGGGCGACGATGGTTGGCTCGGCGGTGACTTCATGGCTGACGATGACGATGATTAAGTCCCATCACTAAATTAGGCTTATCAACAAGGGCGATATCGAAAGGTATCGCCCTTTTCTGTATTTGTACCTATAGAAAAGGAAAAAATTATGACGAAAACACATTTTCATTCTAACCCTCAACAGCGCTGGTTTAAGCCTAGCTCGTCAACAGGTGTTCGATTCGCGAAGTACGGTGCCACACTCGGTACCCGCTATGGCCCCCAAGGTGTCGTGATTGGCGGGGCGATTGGGTTTGTCGCAGGTGCATTAATCGGAGGGGCGTTGGATGAGCTAGATGTTATCTAGTGAAAAAGTAGAGGCGAAACTGCCTCTACTTTTTTCTTTGTCGTAACTGATGGGAAGTGGTTTCCCTTTATCTCATTGGACTTTTTCCTCTGTGTTCATTTAGTCCGTTGGGGAATTAATACCATTCTTAATTTCACACGGCCACGTGAGCAAGATAGGTTTCGTTTTATATGCTTGAGGTCTTTCAATGAACATTTTGGGTGTAACGATATCGTGAAACTCTGTCAGCGAGAGCGATTGGTGCATACGTTGTAAGATATACCTTATGCTGCGTTTGCCGATATGTCCCTCCGATGTTGAGAGCTTTACGTTACATGTGTGAATTTTTCTTTGTCTAACAATTGTGTGTTTTTTGTCAGGTAACGATGGCTCCCAAAAGTTGAACTTATTGAATAATATCTGACCAGTAAACGGGTTAGGTACGTCTTGCTGAAAGTCTTGCTCGATGGTGGCTTTATATTTTATTCGACTTTTGTCACTAATAACGAGTTCGAGCGTTAATTGATTACGGTTTTTAATTGCATACACTGAGTAAGTGCTGTCTCTACTACTAAGATATTTGTAGAGCGGATTTAGGTTGGTAATTTTGAACGGGATGTATTTGATACTTTTGCTTGGTTTAACCAAGAGATAGATAAGGTACGTGCTCTGTTCGTCGTCTTTCTCGTCAGTTTCGCCACGCGTATCGTCATAATAATCTAAGTAATTATGAGTGGTTGTCTCAATCTCTTTGCTTTCTTTGGTATCAGCTTTACTATCTTTGTTATCAACCTCGTCGTTAATGGTGTTAAAGATAACGAGTTTGGCATCTAAGAGCTGTTTGTTAGCTACTTTATTGGTACTTGGTTGACCAATATGTTTTTTGTAGAACTTGAGATTCGTTTCTATTAGGTGCTTTTCTGCTGGTGGTGATGCTCTGCGTACGGCTTCAAGAAGCAACTGATGGCTTTCTTCTTCGTACTTTCGCTCGGTTGAAATGAAGTTTCCCAAGAGCTGGATAAATTCTCGGTTTTGTTTATACCAAGGTGGGAAGTCTAGAATATCTACCGTGATTGGCATCTCTATATCTTGGTATGCCTCGTCTTTACTGCTGTCCAATTCTACAATGCTGCTCTCGATTAAAGTGAGCGCAATTCTTTTCTTGTTTGACAATTCTTTCAATGGCTTGAGCGTTTTAATGTGCTTAGTTTTATAAGTGGAATGTGCGGAACGCTTTGGGAACGACTGGTGTAACCCTGCTTTTTTAAAGGCACTTTCCAATGCTGCGGTAGCTTTATCAGGACTGAAGCCAAATAGCCGCTGTAGGGTAATGATGAGCAAGTGCTTATTATGAATTGATAAGGGTTTAGCTTTTGGCGTGAAAAGGTAAACCGTTTTTTCATAGAGTACGGGTTTTCTTCTAGGCATATTAAATCAAACAAAATGGTTCCTTAATCTGTGCATACTAACGAGTTAATTTCTTTGTATGAACTCTTTTTTCTTACGGTGCATCATATTTTATGGTCTGTAGAGGGAGTCGTGTGGTCGGCACTCTTCAGTCAGTGTCACCTTAATCTTTGCTCACGATTTACTTATACGGAGTGAGATATTGTGAGCACTACACCGATAGAAATGAACCAGAAGGTACTTAACGCCTTGCCTCGTCCTGCTAAGGGCGAGCAAGGTGTTGAGTATCCTTGGAAGAAAAACCCCCGATTGCGCTTACTTGTGACCGCGAAGAGTATGCGCTGGATTGTTCGCCTTGGCTGGAAAGGAAAGCGTTACTACGAGTCGTTTGGGACTTACCCCGAAATGAAGTTTGCTGAATTCAATCAGTTGGCTTACCAATTTATCGCTGATGTTCAGTCTGGGGCATACCAGAAGGGGTCGCGTTTGACTGTACAACAGTTCTTTGATGACGTTGTACTTCCATACAGTCGTAATCATCACCGCGATTCTAAGACCTTTTTATCCCGCTCTAAGCGCGTAATGGCTGCGTTTGGTAAAGAGCGTGTTACGGACGTGACTCGCCGTGATGTTGAGCGGTTTCTCAATTCACTTACTGACTTAAGTCATGCGTCTATTAACCGCTATCACGCCTTCTTGTCGAAACTTTTTTCGATGGCGGTTGAGCACGAGATTATCGATAAAAGTCCAGTAAAGGGCGTTAAAAAGAGGGTGGAGAACAATGCGAAAGACCGAGTGTTGTCCTCGAAAGAAGCGGAAAGCTTTTGTCGGAATGCGTGTGCTGAACCTAACTTTCTACATGCGAGTGCGCTGATGTTGAGTTTGTTGACAGGTATGCGCATTGGTAATGTGATTAGCCTGACTCGATCTATGCTTGCGGATGACCTTTCTTCTGCGCTCCTGCTGATGACTAAGTCTGGTAAATCACAGCGCGTCTATTTCTCCGAGCCAGCAAAACGCCTGATCCGTAAATGTCTCAAAGTGTCGTTCAACGATTGGGTGTTCCCTTCGTTAAAGAACAAAGGTGAGCACATTGCCTACCCACGCGCTTGTATGGAGCGCATTCAGCTTGCCATGAAGCAAGAAGGCTGTCTGGACGCACCTTTTACTATCCACGATCTTCGCCGCACTTACGCAACCCAAATGTTGATTGCGACGAACGATATCCGTCTCGCGCAGCAAAGCCTTGGTCATTCCAATGTGAATGTCACCGAGCGTTACGCCTACTATCAAAATACCCATTTAGCGCAAGCCTCTCAGCAGACCGTTGACGCCATGCTACCTAACTTACAAATCGATTAAGGAGTTCGACATGTCCAGAGTACTAACAATTGAAGAATTTGCTGAAATGTACGGCTTAAACCCGGCAACCGTACGAACTAATGTAACTCGCAACCCTAAAAGCTTACCGCCAGTGATGCGCATAGGCCGCAGTGTGCGCTTCTTGCGTAGTGAGGTTGAGCGTTGGGAGAAAGAGATGACAATGCATTAACACAGTAATATCTCTCAATAGAGATAAAAGCCCAAAGGCGTCCGTTAGGACGTCTTTGGGCTTTTTAGTATCTGCCTATGAAAATCAAACAAAAGTGTACCGAAGATCGAGCTTTTTACTATCACAGCATTGACGATTGATATTTCTTCTAGCGCCTTTCGTGACTGGGGATCTCCGCTTGAGATTCTTTGGTCTTAAATATCAAGGTCAGTTATTTTGTGGTTTGTCGACTCTATTCCCTTCTTAGTTGAGTGCTTTCTTTCATCCCTAATATGGACCTCAGCAACGCAGCGATTCTCTCGCTTGGTTGTTTTCGAGGGGGCAGCGAGCTTCTTCGCTGCTCTTTAACAATTCAATTTTAGAAGGAAAAATAAAAAATGAACGCAATGTTTGTAAAAACGAAATCTGGTGTCGCGAATGTGGCTAACGGCAAAACAGTATTAGCGTCTGATGATCGCTTAGTGGTGTTGGATAAGAACTGTCACTTGATTCTTAACGAGTCTGGCGATCAAGTTGGTGAGCTGTTCGATAAGATCTTAAAAGCGGTGAAGCCAGAGAAAGGAAAGTGCTTGATGTTGGAAAGTGGAAGCTGGATTCACGCGAGTGCGATCTCCAACGCTTTCATTTCAGGTAAGTCTGGAGCGCTTCTGATTACGGCGACGAATAGCGATAACCTACTCGCGATGTTTACTCCCGAAGAATACTCAGATCTAGACGGTTTACGAGATGCGATTGTTGATGCGCTGATATCGTTTTCTGAAGGCAATGATTTGCCAACGGTGGACTGGTCAGAATATCGATAAGACCTATCTTTTAACCCTTTCAAAAAGATGCCTTCGGGCATCTTTTTGCGTATCTGGAGTAAACCTAATGAGTAAAAATTTTAATTGGTTAGAGCAGTCTTCTGACTTAAGCATGGACAACCTAGCAACATCCGGTTGGACTGAGGAAGAAGCGGTAAGTGCTTGGGGTGAAGCTCAACCGAGTGAGCCTGCTTCTTTTGATGGCGTAAAGCGCAAAGCTAAATCCATAGTGCTCCGCAAACCCAAAAAGAAGAA
Organism: Vibrio sp. Vb1554; assembly: GCF_033344235.1. Classification (NCBI taxonomy): domain Bacteria; kingdom Pseudomonadati; phylum Pseudomonadota; class Gammaproteobacteria; order Vibrionales; family Vibrionaceae; genus Vibrio; species Vibrio sp. Vb1554. Next base: position 85,127 of record NZ_JAWPOJ010000016.1, read on the forward strand.
GCAAACCAAGCGTAAAAAGCGAAAGGCAACACCGTTCTTTGAACGTCCCGTGATAGCCATGGATACTGAGTATGTGGAGTCTGAATGCGGAGGCTACAACCGTATCTTGAGCTACCAATTCGCGGTTCTGTTCCAGGGCAAGTTATCAACTATTATCTTGTTCCCTGATTCGACCAAAAAATCGGGACGGCTGGCACTGGACAAATGCTTGGTTCAGGCTATAGAAAAAGCGATGGAAGATGAAGTACTTGATAAGTGGCCGACAGACATCATTTTGTGCGCCCATTGGCTATCGGCGGATTTGTTTAACTTCAGCCAAGCCTTTGATCAGTTAAAGACCCACGTAAAAGGGTTGCGTAAGACGGTGGCGAGTCTTGATGACGTATACGGACTAGAACTTGATAAAGTCATGTCTCGACGTATCGACAAAGAACCACTACAGGCTTACTCGAAGTCTGGTAACAAGAAAACACTCTTCATCACTTTCTATGACACCATGCTTTTATCGCCTAATGGCTCATCCCTCTCATCCGTAGGTGACCTACTGTCTATACCCAAAGTTGAAATTCCAGAGCCGTACTCTATCTCTCGAATGGATGAGTTTCTGGAAGCAGAGCCTGAGAAATTCGCTGAGTATGCAATTACTGATTCAATTATCAGTGCTCGTCATTTCGAGCGGGTTTCTTCCTTCTGTCAAAATACACTCGGTCTAAATTCGGTTCCGTTCACCATCGGTGGTATTGCCGTTAAAGCCTTTGTGAATAGTTTGGAGGATAAGCGCGGTTACCGTGGTTTGTTTGGTTTTGAGAAGGTGACTAAAGAAGTGTGGCCGTCTGACCGAAGTAAACCACTAACGATAACTCGTGATGTGCCTGTAACGGCTCGCATGACATTAGAGTACTTTTCGACCATGGTCTACCATGGGGGTCGCAACGAGTCATTTATCGCTGGTCCTACTCCTATTGATACTTGGCGAGATTATGACGTTCCAAGCTGCTATTCGGCGATTACGCTAGGTCTGCGCGAGTTGGCATACGATCAGATGTACATGACCAGAGATCTTAATGAGTTATTTGGTGATAAATGTGCTTTGGCTTGGGTTGAGTTTAAGTTCCCTGAACATACTCGCTTCCCAAGTTTAGCCGTTCGATCTGAGTATGGATTGATATTCCCGCTATCGGGTGAGACGCATTGTACAGGTCATGAGCTTGAAATTGCGTATAACCAAGGTGCGGAAATCACCATCAAGCAAGCGTTTGTAGTGCCATGGAAGAATGATGTTCGTATTTTCGAGCCGTTTATGAAATGGGGTAGAGAACGCCGTAAGTCATTCACTAAGGGTAGTTTTGATGAAAAATTGACCAAAGAAATGTTAAATAGTTGTTACGGAAAGCTAGCTCAATCGTTGCGCCCTAAGAGGTCGTTCGATATTCAGGCTGGTTACTCTACGCAACTACCACCATCGACTTTGACCAATCCCTTCTTTGCTGCCTATACCACTGGACTTGCAAGAGCCTTGTTGGGGGAAATGCTTCATAACATCCCCGATGACAAGGTTGTTGTATCAGTCACTACCGACGGCTTTCTGACTAATGCTGAGCTAGATGAGATAGACCTAAGTGGCTCTATTTGTCAGCGGTTCCGAGAGCTCTACCATCGTATAGACCCAACTGGTGGTGAAGTATTGGAACTCAAGCATCAAGCGAAGCAACTGATCGGTGCGAAAACTCGTGCTCAGTACACGGTTATCGGAAGTGAAGGTTTTGAGCCGATACTGGCTAAAGGTGGCGTTAAGGTCGATCCGATGGTTACTGACCAAAGTGCTTATATGGTGAACAAGTATCTCACCCGAAAGCCCGGTGACAAAGTTGATGGTAGCTACCTTACACCGAACCGGATGCGCTTTTTAGAACATAAGGATTTGATGCTTGAGAAGCGGTCTATCTTCCTGAATATGGAATATGATCAAAAGCGACAGCTCCTAAATCCGGTAATGGTTGACGTGAAAGGACGGAGTCATATTGCGCTTGAAACCAAACCGCACAAATCTTTGGATGAGATGCTGTTTACACGATTGCGCTTTGATCGCTGGCGCAAGTCTCATGTTCTAAAGGATTTTGATGATTGGTGCTCATGGCAAGACCGTTTGGTAATGGCAGAAAGCACGAGTCACAAGGACCTGCGTTTAAAGGCTGATGAGACCTCGGACAGTTTGATGGCACGCTTATTCTTGCGTTTCTACGCGCATGAAAAAAGCGGTATGAGTAAGAAACAGATTACCGCCAAAGCGTTAGCTGAGTGGATGACCGATATTGGCTATCCAACTAAAGCGACCGCTGTTCGTAGTGCTAAGAACGCCAAATTGATTGAAGGCGCTGTACCGATGACAGAGCTGACTATCAACTTAGCTCGCTTAATAGTCTCGAAGTTTCCTGACTTCGAAGTTGAAATCCTCTTCAACCCTGAATCTCGTTCCTCACTTCGGGAAGCTCTCAGCCCGAACTGAGATCGTAAATATTGACCTATCGAAAGCCCTTATCTGGAAGGGTTTTTTTACCAATCAACCATTGCACCGTTGGGGATATAAGAAGCCCAACCTCACACGCAATGACATTTATTCAAATTCTCAGCCGTCATTCCGGCGGCTAACTCAATAAAATTTTAAGGAGCATTATTATGGCTAATAAAAAGTTTAACTTTTACGCATCGGTAAATAACAACATAGCTCGTATCGTAAAAACATGGACTGAATGTGAGAAAATTATTGCTAACCCCGGTGGTAAGAAGAAGGGGGCTTTCACCTACAAACAAGCCGAAGAATACTTGCAGGAGTTGGTGTCTGAACGTGATGCTCGCCTTGCGCACAGTAAGCCTAAGAGAAATCGATACAGTAATTCTCGACCAAAAGAAGATTTAAGCTTCTTGAGTGCTTTCACAGCAAGACCTACGAAAAAGACCATTACCTGTAAGCTTGGTGTTGGCGGTAAGGGTTCGACGGTTTCGGTTGTAGGTGGTGACACGCAAGTATTTGAAGTTAAGAACTCTACAGTTTCGGCAATGCGCTACCAGCTCTGTATGCACACATTAAACATCGCTAAAAGTTTGCTAGATCAGGAGGTGAGTTCTATCGAGATTAAAGGGATGGATGCCGCGACGATAAAAACCCTCACTGAATGGGCACCGAAGTGGAAGCAACAGAACTGGGTGAAACCTAACGGACAGCCGAGACCAAACGCTAAACTGGTGCGCGATATGCTGGCGTTATATGAGCAGATTAAATCTAAGGTTAGCTTCGGCGAGGGTATAGCTCAAAAAGCACCTGTAGACGATGATGCGCCGTTTTAAGGTCTATTTAGAGTAGTGACCATGCAGAGGTCGTCTGGCTTGTCCAGGCAGCCTCTGTGTGGTTTTATGCTTAGCAAATTGAAAAGTGATAACTATATGAAAAATATCTATGAAATTGAGGGGGTTGAGTTCCCTTCCCGAACAGCTGCTGCGCGTCACTATGGTTTGAATCCTAAACTGGTCAACGAACGCATAACCAAGTTTGGCTGGACACTAGAGCAAGCCCTTGAACTAGAAGCGCGCCCTAAAGGTGACTACCGCAAGAAAGTTGTTATAGACGGCAGCGAGTACTCAAGTATGCGCCAAGCTGCTAGAGAGCTAGGTGTGGCGCAAAGTACGCTGATGAACCGCATAAAGGCTGGCATATCTGTAGAGGAAGCGCTGTCTGCTGCTCACACCGAGCGTGAGAAGTTAAAAGGTCAGTCCAAACCTATGTTCTACCAAGGTAAGCTCTATCCGTCTGCGCGCCATTTGTTGCTTGCTCATCCCGCGCTGGTTGCTGGTGGTGATTTGGGTAAAGCCATTACCTCGCTGAATGACAAGGCTCGTCGAGCTAAGAATCAGGGTGAAGTTCGTAACCTATCGTTGGATCAAGTTGCTGCTGAGTATGATTTGGCGAAAATTGGGTTTCCTGATGAGTTTGATGGCTTTGTTGCTCAGTTAGTGGAACAAGTTGGTGAAGCTGGTTTGACCGAATTGTTCTATGAGCTGAAGTAGTCCGAATTGGTGTTTTGAAGGGAGTAGTTGCGTTGAGTGACTGCTCCCTTTTTGTTGTCTGCGTTTTATACTGGTTATTATTAATTAGTTTCTAACTCTGGACCTGAAAACTGCCATTCAGTTCGCTCGCTCAAGAACCTGATAGGTGGTGTTAAATTCGAGGTTGGTGATCACATCTGAGGGTGGTGCTTGTGCTAAGTCGGTTTTGTCCCAAACTGTGATTGGAGTAGTTTACATACCATGAGAGCGTATGGCGTTTCTTCATACTTTTCCTAATACCTCGAAAGCACCTGGGGAAATGGGTTCAGTTCGGACAAAACTAACTAATGTGTATAGACTCGAGGGCTATTCAGGTCAGTACAGTCTGGACACAGAACTATGACTGTGTGATACCAGTTGGCAGGTGGGCTCGGTCAACGTCTAAAGCCTCGGCGGTAAAACTGTTATCATCCAAGCTGCAACTACCTCTACCACCAAAAAGACGAGTATGGCGCAGATTTTCGACTACTGGCTGATATGTATCTTCATACCTGCTAACACAATGCCAATCAGTCCTTGCAAGAGTATACACACTCAACCGAGCCTAAAGTGATAATGGTGCATCCTTTACTTCACTCATTACTGCATCAACGACTTCTCGATTTGCGTTTACGCAACTTTTTTTCAAGGTTTCCAGCGCGTCTTTAGGATCACTTTGCGTCGACAGCATAATCTGCAAACTGGTATTACCATTACCGCTACCACCGCTTAACATAACTAGCATGGCTTTGTCAGGGTACTCGTTATTAGGGTTCCGCATTGAATTAAAAGTGCCATGCATACTCTGCGCTTCCATAGCGGTCTCAAAATTGGTAACCGGGCGTGCTTGGACAACGTAGAGCTGTTTGCCTCCACGTTTAAAGTCATAGAACTGGCTTAGATTAAACCTAGCCTTGAGTGCTTTTGCAACCTCTTCGTAATCGTAGGGATACGATCTACGATAAGCGATATCTGTAACGATACCATTCTGTTGGTTGTAAACTATTTTTACCTCTGCGCTATCAGAGCTATTTTCATCTATATAGGAATAGAAAAAACTTGCTGGAACGCTCGTTTGAGCTAAACTTTCGGTACCGCTAGTAAATGCGTCAGAAAGACGTATAAGCTGCTCTTTGCTTAACTTCCTTTTATCAATTTTGTTGCCTTCCCAAAATTGCTGGCGGCAATATCCGCTGTACGTGGACCATTCATTGTTTAAATTAATTTGGATGTTTTGGCTATTGACGGAATACGTCCCTTTAGAAGAGTCGATAGGATCTCGCTCTAGCAAAGAAGCGATGCTGTCCCCCAAGCGAATCCCATCAATAGACACTGTATCTACGTCCGTTCCGTCCAACACTGGTGGCACGTTTAATGTTTGGCTGCGTGCGTAATAGGGTAAAACGACAACCAGCGACAAAAATGCATAATTCAACCATTTCATAGTTTATTCTCCTATCCGTGGTGCTAATGAAAAATCGCTCCGAGCTATCATCTGCTTAGAAAGACGAGCCTAGGGGGGAAGAAATAGTTATTCAAGGTTTACATAGTCAATTTCATACTTATTGACTAGCTTTGCATTTTTTGTTTAAGCGGCACGCACACGTTGTTACACCGCCATCGCATAGAGAGAATTTCAATTGCCATATGGAGAGACTATTTCAGTAACTGGCTGTAATTGATCCACATAGCCATCTGTAGTGGCATAGTTAATTTGGTCAACTGGTAAGAGGTTTTGCAATACTTCAGGTTATCCTTTAAACGCTAATTTAGCGAAAGCTGTAGCTAATTTTTGTCCAAATCTGTGTTTTGACTTCCATATCGAACACGTAACTACCATTTATTTTGGCCTACATTTCCTAATGACAATTGTTCATAGGTCGGTAGCTACTCAGTTAATAAAGAGACTATACAGGCGATTAACACTATGGCTTGACACCATTAAAAGGTTTTTCTTCACAAGAAACAGGAGCAACACCCATATTAGTGCAAAAAGACTGTTTGATATGATGATGCGTGTAAGTGGTTTTAGTGTGGCTTTTCCCAGTTATTTTATCTGTGATAATGTAATTATGTTCTCTCGTGAAAGTAGTACGCTTTGGGCCTATCGTGTCATAGCATTTCCCAGCCGATAACGTAACATTGACGGTATCAGTAACACCACCTGCAAGACACCGCCAGTGTAATTCCAAAAACGTGTTTCAGCAGGAGGAGTGCTTATCCCTAGCAGTTTCAATCTTTAATGTTAAAGTTGCGAACTTTATTGTCTTAGTTTCGATCTTAGTTGTCCGCCGACACCTTACGACTAAACCAGTCGATAATTGCCACCAAGTACAAGAACCCTTTAGTCATTGGGATGTACGTGATATCAATGGCCCAAGCTTGGTTTGGGTATGTAACCTCGATATCACGTAGTAGGTAGGGATAAACCTTGTGAGCCTTGTTTGCAATGGTCGTTTTAGGCTTGGGATAAATAGCACCAATGCCCATTTCACGCATGATCCGAACAATGCGTTTACGATTAACATGATACCCTTCTTTAATCAGTTCATTGCGAATACGCCTACTGCCCATGAATGGATACTGAGGGTGGATCTCGTCGATGATGCGTCGTAACTCAATCTCTTCACAGGAGAGTCCTGTAGGCTGATAATACGCGGTAGAACGAGCTATATTGAGCAACTCACACTGACGCTTAATTGGCAATTGGGTGGATTTATCCAGCGAATTCTTTCGCTGTGCCCGATCTAACGACCGAGCACTTTCGCCAAAAAATCATTTTCCATGGTCAATTGACCGATCTTAGCGTGGAGTTTGTCCACTTCTTCAGAATTGTCTTTGCCCAACCGACTTTCAGAGGCAAAGATCATGGCTGCATTTTCAAGCAGCTCTTTCTTCCATGTTGAGATCTGGTTGGGATGCAGGTTGTACTTCTGTGCTAACTCTGCGACAGTTTTATCACCTTTAGCGGCAGCCAATGCCACCTTAGCTTTAAATTCGGGAGAGTGGTTTCTGCGTTTTCTAGTCATAACCTGCTCCAGTATTTCTGGGTACTATAAAAACAGATCAATCACTTAAAGTCATGTCCGAAAATCGGGGACCACTTCTGTAAGAGGAAATCATGCGTTGAATAAATGGGAGATTCGGTGATCTTAAGTTGGATGGTCTGGGTGGCGCTGATCGTATTTGTCTGGTATGAGCTATTTTCTGTCGAAGGTCAGATGTCTCAAAGTTGATACGGTTATTTATTATCTGTTGTTTCCACTAAGTTAGTGGCTCTTATTGTCTAATATTTAAATTTATCATTAAGAGTTGGGGGGCATATGGAAATTCTGATTATAGGTTTCATTATTGTTGTGGTTTTATTCTGGGCTTTGGGAGGGAAGGACAAGAAACCCAGATCTCTTTCAGGTGGAAGTAAGGCGACTATTCTTAGCCCTTATTTAAGCAAGGACGGTACGCGCTACCAGGTGACGGGAGAGCAGTTGTGTAAAGCGTGTGGGATGAATGCACACAACTACGTCAAAACCTTCTCTCCGGATAACGATTATCTTCAGCGTGCCTCCATTGGCAGCATTGCGGGTGGCTCTGTTGGAGGACTAGCACTGGCATCGTCGATGATGGGTTTTGCATCTAGTTCGTATTTAATGGGCTATTTGCAGGCGAGTGTAATGGATAATGCGTTTGAGTCTGATCCTAATGAGAGCACCGAGGCGATTGATCGGTTGGCTGAGTTGGCAGCAAAAGGAGAGCTTAATAGTCATGAGCTGACCAAAGCCATGGCGTCACTTTTGTTTAGGGATGGTCGTGGAAAACCGAACTTTATTGAGTTTGATAAATTGGGCTCGCCAACATTTAAGGACGATAAGCACCGGTTGGCTTCAGCCATGGTTTATCAGCTGTTTAAATCAAACGTACCACCGCAGGAAAACGTGTTGCGATTGACTGAGGGAGGCGCGTAATGATGGGACAGTATTTAGGGTGGAACCTACGAACAGTTCTGGTTGGTGGTTGGAAAATTTGAGGTACTGTCTGGTGAAGATGGAGTGGCGCGTTTTCTTTTATGGTGCAGATTAGTGACCAAATCGACCAGATTAATGAATTCTCGATCAGTTGCAAGGTGGCGGTGTGACAGTAAGTTATGATTGGGTAGGCTTGCCCGTCTGCTCAATACTCCTGATGATGCCACAAATCTGACTCACAGGCCAACGAGCACTGGTGCCTTGATGCTGGTTTGTATCAGTTCTCATTTGATCAACCGCCAGCGCTAAAGCTTCATTCTTTTGTTATGCAATTGACGTTTCCCTGTAGGGATAGCAAAGGTATATTATATGCACTCAAATGGTAGAACTGTGTGGTTAGTTGGTCGTAGACGATGGTGTATTCATCACTGCAAATTAACTTTGCCCTTTTCTTCAATTCATCAAAGGCTTCAGTTTTGAGAAGTTTAATGGAATCTTCAAATGGCTTTTTATATGAATTTATCGTGATACTAGGATGTGTTGAAGCTGCCTTGATAATATGAACATATTCCACTTTGGCTATCTTGCCTGTGTTGGGACTTAAGTTTGAATAAGCACCACTCATGAACTCGACTTGTTGAAGCATTTCTTCAGCATAAGTTGGGAGTATATTGAAACCCGAGAGTGCGATTACGAAAATTGGTATATTATTGAAACGCATATATTCCTCTCTATAATCTATTCAGAGCACTCACTCATCTTGGTCATGAACTCAATCACAGTGGAATTTTCACCGTCTTTAAGTTGAATATCGAGAGGGTAATACTTGCCTCCTTCTAATATCATTATTTTATCTGAAGCCATTTTAGGTAAAACTGCAGCAGTGACGTTTTTTAAATTGATTACTGTGAGGCGTTGACGATGAACATCAAAGCCCCCTATGAGCAGTAATGTACACCCTTGAAAACTGTAACCTTTAGCATCCATGTCCTTGTTAAATTTATCTTTATCTAGGGCTGCAAATGATTGGCTAGCACAAAGTGTTAAAATACATACAATTAATCTCTTCATGATACACCTCTTTTTTCAAACCGATACCAGTAACCTTAGAAGATATAAATAATATAGTTATCTCAAATGTAAGAATTGTAATATCAGAAAAGTGTAAGCGCGTCATAAAACCCACATTCTATCTAAGCCCTGCTAACTTCGAACAAACATACTGATCTGTACCAGCAGAACTGGGCACTTCACTAAGCGACTTTCCGATATCCAAAGTTATCCGCATTTTTCTAATTTAAGTGAATACTCTAAGAAAGTTTTGCCCCTTTCCTTGTTGCGTATTTTGGTGATTGCGAACGCTTGTTTCGGTTTATTCCGAACACCTGAACCAGCACTTTTTCTCTTTCCCTATTTTTACTCTAAGTGTTCGGATTCGCCAGTTTTCTCATTGATTCTCCTCCCAGTTCTATTCGATGACTATTGTGAACTAGACGATCCATTAGAGCGTCAGCGACAGTGGCGTTGCCGATCATGTTGTACCACTCTTTTACTGGTAACTGGCTGATGACGATTGTGCTGCTGTTTTGGTAACGGTCTTCAAGCACTTCTAACAAGTGACCAGCATGCTCTTGAGTCAGTTTTTCCATCCCCCAGTCGTCGAGGAGTAGTAAGCCTTTCTTAGCCAGCGACTGAAGTTGTTTTTGATAGCTCCATCCAGACGACCTGCGGTAAGATCATCAAGCAAGCGAGTTAATCGGTAGTACCTGACGGTTTGCTGTTGGTCGCAGGCACTGGTTGCCAGAGCGCAACCAAGATAGGTTTTGCCAGCACCTGTTGGGCCTGTGATCAAGATATTCTGATGCTTGTGCAGATAACTGCCTGTTAGCAGTTCGCTCATCTGTTTACGATTGAGATTTCGTCCCTCTTTGTAGATGAGTTGGCTTGGCTGGGCATCCACTCTCAGCTTTGCTTGTCGCTTCAAGCGTTGGATTTTGCTCTGATTACGGTTCAAGATTTCACTCTCCAGGAGCAAGCTTAACCGCTCCTCGAAGTCCAGCTCTGCGTAGGTGGTCAGTTGCTCTTGTTGCTGCTCTAACGCTTTCGCCGCATGGCTCAAGCGCAGGGTTTTAAGTTGGTCATTGAGTGCGTTCATATCCTTTCTCCTAGTGATAACAGTTCGGGCCACGAACATTGCTGTGAACAAGGTTCGGCGTATTCGCTTTATCTTTACTCAGTTGCCCCTAACGATTGTTCTTGAGTAGATTGTTGACGAAGGTGTAATTGGGTTTTGTTAGCATCAGTGCATCTTTACAGGCTTGCTCGAGGCGCGATTCGCCATGGGCTTTGCTCAGGTTGAGCAGCCCAAGGCAGGAACGATACGACTGCTCGGGATGAGGCTTAGAGTTCAGCATTTTATTGACGACTTCCCGTGTGGCGGGGCCGATATTGGCTCCCCAGTTGAGTAAACGTCCAGGCGACCACTTTTGATGTTGATGATTACTCGGCATGTGCTCAGGTTGAGTGCTGTTTCCGCGCTCCCTTTGGCTACGTGGGTGCTGGGCGATCAAGTTACTTTGATGGTAGATTTGCACCAGACGGTTGGAGGCTTCCAGTTCGACATGTTGGCCAACAAGTTGATGGGGAACCGAGTAGTAGTGACGGCGATATTCGATGTGATAATCAGGCCCAACCTTGGCTCGCTTGGTTTCAGTATATAGATATCGCTGCTTAGGAAGGGGCTTTAACGCGGGTTTATCGAGTTTGTCGAACAGCGCTTTGCGGCTTGCACCATAATGCTTCATCTCACGTTCGTTTAAGTCATTCATCAGCTCACGGATGTCAAGGTTCAGCTCTTTGAAGGTATAGAAGGTTTAATGGCAAAGTCGCATCATGATCCAACGTTCCACTAGTAGGACTGCATTTTCTGCTTTGGCTTTGTCTTTCGGTTTGTAGGGGCGAGCTGGCATCACGGCAGTTTGATAATGATTTGCCAGTTTTTGATAGCTTTCATTAAGCCTCGGTTCATAACGGTTAGCTTTGCTGACCGCGCTGCGTAGATTATCGGGAACCAAGAGCCGTGGTACACCACCGAAGTGTTCGAGCGCATTGGCATGCGCCTCTAACCAGTAAGACTTACCTTGACTCGGGAAGCCTTCCACATAGGTGTAATTGGACGCTCCTAAGGTCGCCACGAACACTTCTGCTTCGCGCACTTCACCTGTATCAGGGTTGACCACTTGAAGCCGAGGCCCACAGTAATCGATAAACAGCTTATCACCTGCAACATGGAGCTGACGCATACTGCGCTTTTGGGTTTTGAACCAACGAGTGAAGTGCTCGCAGAACTGAGTGTAAGCGTAAGCTTGCTCTTGATATTGCTCATGGTACTCCTGCCACAACAACATCTTTGTCATGTCTTTACGCTTGAGTTCGACAGCGTACTGAGCGAAGTCTGGCATGACCTTGTCTCGACTGGCTTTCTTCGAATGATAAAGAGCTTTAGTAAGGTCTGTATCACTGTAACCTTCTGGAAGAGGCCAGCCTATCTGACTTTGCTTAAAACGAGCGACAAGTTCAGAGACTGTTGCAAGACTGACATTGAGACAACTAGCAATACTACGGTAGGACAACCCACACTCGTACTTAAGGCGTAATATCTCTTTGATTTTGTTCATTGGAGTTCTCTTTTTAGCCATTGTCGCTTCCTTACGTTCTTGTTTAAGAAGTAAAGAATAGCGAGCTATTGATTTAAAAGAGAAAAAGGAAGGATTTCGGGCATTCCGAACGCTGATTTCGGAGTTCGCTTAAAAGTGTTCGGATAATCGCGGAATGTGCGTTCGGATTAAACCGAAATAGGTGTTCGGGTCATACTGAAATGGCTGTTCGGAATGCTCCGAAATACGCACCTTGTTTCAATAGGTTGAATGTTTACTTTACTAAACCATCATTTGACATACATTTCCTTATATCTGCTAAAAAATACCAATATGATACTTGATAGCTGTTTCAAGCAGCGAACACTGTGGTAGACAACCATACTTCTGTTTTCATTTCATAGAGTTTCTGGTAACCAACCGCAAGATTGAGTGGATGTCGCCTTTTACACGAGGGTTGTTCATTCACACAGAGGGGGGAGAGATATCGCTTTTCTATTCGACTACAAAGGCTCTTCAAGCTTGCAACTGACTAAATCTGAAATTGAATTGTAAACAATGGTTGTGTAAACCTTAACCCCAGCAAAATAAAGGCACCCGATAAAGAGACGCCTTAGTGAGGATGAATTGGCTTAATCCAATTATCTTATCTTAAGGATATACCCGCAGTTTGAACATACGTATACTTCTTTAATACCTAAGATTCTTTCTATAACAGACCGCTTTCTGCGTTGATAATAAATGCCATGTTTACACATAAACCTACTTACTTTATTTAATGTTTTCTATATTACAAAATTGATAATAACGACCTACACCTAATGTTTATCAAATATCTCATTAAGTAGTAGTAACTCTTCATCAGATAAAATATCTTTCGGTACTATCTTTTTTTTTGTAAATATCTTTTTTTGTAATTGTTTTATTTGCTCTTGAGACATAACTTCAATCGAATTAATAAGCTCATTGAACTTCACTTCTTCCATTCGTACGAGTAAATCCATCATTTCAACACACATAAGCACTTTGGTGCTGTTCTATTGTAATCATAAAGTCTTAACGTTTGTTGCTTAGTTCTATTGAATTAAGCAACAAACCGTTAATTAGCCGAGGTTCATGCGCTTTCTGCATTGATGAATGAAAAAAGTGGAAGCAAAGCAAGGTGATCTACTCCAGTGAGACTGGGCGTTCTATTAAGGGGCTTTTAAATACCGAACTTTATCCGTATTTTTCTAATTTAAGTGGTTACTCTAAGAAGGTTCTGTCCAGAGATGAGTTGCGACGTCCAGCTAGAGCGCTCTAGTTCTGGTTTCTCTGTAGTGATGTCGCGGCTCTCTCAGGGACAAGAAGCACCTAGGACTATTACTGATGCTCTACACGCTAGTAGCTAGAAGTATTCTAAAATGGAATGGAACGTGATTTCAAACTCTACCATTCGATTTACTTTTCTTCATACTTAGAGAACTAAGCGTGTGGCCAAGTTTTTAATCCACCACACATCGAAGGGCGAAGAGAGGTTATATGGAACATTTGGACCTATTGAACACTTATTTCACATTAGAAAACGAATGTATCTTTATACGTGGCGATAACCGAGCTAGCAAATTTAGGGCAAGAGTAAGCTTACCAATTGCAGTTGGCAAACTTTTGTTTCTTGCAAATTTAAACTCAATAGAGATGACTCGTGACGAAGCTAAAGAGTTGTTCAACCAACTACAACCACTAGAGCCGTTAACGCTGGAGCAGCGATTGCTGCTAAGTCAGTCTTTTCAACTCCCTAATGCTAGTAGCTTTCTTTTCATATTTTATTGCAAAGAGACTAACAACATGCTCAAACAACGTTTATCGTTCGGCAAGTGCGTTGCTGAAGCTGTTAAGCTTGGTGTTACTGAAGTACAAGCTATTGATTGGCTACGTGAAGAGATTTCAAGTGAAGAACAACATCAAAAATTCCTAGACCGCACTTATAGAACTCCAGAAGGGTCTTGAGCAAACAAACAATTTCGATTAAAGGGCTTTTAAAGGTAAATATTTCGTGATGATCAAAGTTAGCAAGAGCTGTAACTCAGAAATGTCCAGAGACGTGCCAGAACTATCACTGCTGGCACACTGATGCCCCAAACCTTTCTAGCACAAGAATCAGGACTCATTTCTTTTGTCATAAATTGGCCTATTTTTGGTAATGCTAAAAGTGGCGACGATACTGGTGGCTATTCAAGTAATAATGCCTAACTTCAGTCACAGTTTATTCAACAATTACCCTATATAATAACTAGAATATAATCAATACACTGCTCTGATTATAACTACAAGTATCAAGTATATAATTCGCCCCCATGGAGGTCTCTATGCCCCAGAATTATGATAGACATATCAGTAATTTGACCAAAGACACTTACGCTTTGATATTGGCTGGTGGTCGAGGTAGTCGTTTATTTGAACTCACCGATTTTCGAGCAAAACCTGCTGTATATTTTGGTGGTAAGTTTCGTATTATCGATTTTCCACTATCAAACTGTTTCAATTCAGGTATTGACCGCGTAGGTATCGCTACACAATACAAGTCGCACTCGTTGATCCGTCACATTAGCCGCGGTTGGGGAAGCCTTAGAGCTCAACAATTTGTTGAAATTTTACCTGCTTCACAACGAACGGGCGATGACTGGTATGCTGGTACAGCGGATGCGGTATATCAAAATATTGATATAATTCGTTCACATAGACCCAAGTACATTCTAATTCTGTCTGGTGACCATGTATATCGTATGGACTACGGCACTCTACTAGCGGAGCATGTGGCAAATAACGCAGATATGACAGTCTGTTGCCTAGAAGTTGATACTGAAGAAGCTGCGGGTAGCTTTGGTGTTCTAACCGTAGATTCCAAAAACAAAATAGTCGCTTTTGATGAGAAACCTGCTCAACCTAATGAAATTCCGAATAAACCGAATAAGTGTTTGGCTTCAATGGGCAATTATTTATTCAATGTTGATTTTCTTTTTAACCAGTTATTAAAAGATGTGGATGTCCAAGGATCCACCCGCGATTTTGGCCACGATATCATTCCTTCAATCATTAATGAGAGTAATGTTTTTGCGTACTCTTTCAAAGATCCAGACAGTGAAAGTCAGCCCTACTGGCGTGACGTGGGTACACTTGACTCATTTTGGGAAGCCAATATGGAGCTTGTTACACCTAAACCACAACTTGACCTTTATGATAAAGACTGGCCGATTTGGACATATCAAGAACAGCTTCCACCTGCTAAATTCATTTTTGATAACGATGAACGCCGTGGTATGGCCGTAGATTCAACGGTTTCTGGAGGGTGCATTATTTCTGGTTCAACTATTAGAAAATCATTGTTGTATTCAAGTGTCCATGCCCACTCATACAGTCTTATTGAAGATTCAGTATTGTTGCATGGCAGTCACGTTGGTGAACACGCTAAACTGAAGAGAGTTATCCTTGACAGTTATTGTTGTGTCCCGGCCGGCTTGAGCATTGGCTATGATAAGGAACAGGATGAAGCCAATGGTTTTCGTGTTACAGAAAAAGGAATCACCCTAGTAACTAAAACTATGCTGGAAAATCTTGCTAAATAAACGTACTGAACAACTTTTTCTCGAAATACGAGTCAAAGGCATCGCAATGGCGATAAATATGGCAAGCGAGCACAACTAGTCTGACACCCAAATTATGGTCTTATCTTCACCACTCGGAGATAAGATCACGTTTCACCTGAATATATTCCCTGCAGCTAACAATTTTTTCATCCACAGACATCGAGAAATTGTATGTTAAAAAGTGAACCTTATGTACTAGTAGAGCAGCGCAACTCAAAGCTGCACCTTTCCCATTTAGATTTATTACTCATAACAATTTTTGGTATCAATGTCTGACCAAATAATTTTAATGATTCGATCTGGTTCTGACTAGCTCATAATGTGAACAATTCCCTGTCTATAGGTTTGTTGGCGCTTTAGGGTTTCTTTTTGTGTGTTTGTCATCATTTTGATGTAAGTAGACAAAGGGTTGTGAGATATAAATAATCAATTCAATCCTTTAAGCGTATAAGTACGTGTGCAATTATTATTTGTTGAAGACGTGGGCTTGGTAGATAAAATGATAATTAAAACAAGAGAATCAAATATAAAAAAGATGCTTTATTCATGCTTGTTACTAGCTTTTTTAGTCGTGATGGCAATAACATTCATATTTAATGAATATCAAACTCAAAGAGAACGAATTTTACTTGGTTATTCTCATGCACTACGTTCTAAAGTTGAGTCTAGCTTAGGCGTTTATAAAGATTTTTCAAATTACGTATTTAAAGAAATTGAAGATGACCAAGATATTTTTAGGTTGATGAGTGAAGCCTATTTTGGTGATGAGAGCATAAGAACATCTAATAGGAATTCAATATACTCGAAGCTGGAAGAAAAGTATAAAACTCTTACAGATTTCAACTTTCGACAGTTACATTTTCACTTTGAAAATGGTGATAGTTTTTTACGTGTCCATAAACCTGAAAAATTTGGTGATAATTTATTCTCTATAAGAGAGTCGGTAAGGATATCCAATAAAGAAAAGCGATTTGTACAGGGGTTTGAAGAAGGTAGAATATATAACGGTTATCGATTCGTTTATCCAGTAGTATATAATGACATTCAGATAGGCACTTTAGAAGTATCCCTATCAATGGGTAGTATCGTCAATTTATTGTTTAATCTATATCCTGAACAAGATTTTTTCTTCTTGATGAATAAGGATGTTGTGAATTACAAAGTGTTTGATGATACGAAGAATAACTACATAAATAGTAAAATAGCCAGTGATTACTATGTAGATAAAGACGTGCTAAATAAAAGCCTGGAAAACCTGAAGTTTACTGAACTTGAGGGTGATATTGAACTATTTAAAAAACAGCTTGATCCTTATATTAAAACTGGTAATACTTTTTCAAAAGAGTTCAATGTGAATGGAAAATATCTGATTGTATCTTTCTTATCAGTTGAAAATTTTAAAAGAGAGCACGTGGCCTATTTAATTTCAATATCAGAAGACGATACATTAATGCTTATGAAAAGAAACTATCTGTTGTTTGATTTTATGATATTCATAGTGTTAATCTCATTTTTTGTAATTGTTTTTCAAAGTTATCGAAATCAAAATAAACTACTTAAAATGTCAACCATAGACTTTCTAACTCAAGTGCTAAATAGAAATAAGATGGTTGACCTATTGTCACAGGAATACGATAAAGCAAAAAGGCATAATTCCATATATACCGTAATGATGTTTGATATTGACTACTTTAAAAGCATTAATGACGAGTTTGGTCATGCTGTTGGTGATGATTATCTAGTTGAGTTTAGTAAATTAATCCATAGAAACATAAGAACTAGTGACTCTTTTGCTCGTTGGGGCGGTGAGGAGTTTGTTCTATTGCTTCCCAACACAGATGAAGACAGCTCGATGCTAGTTGCCGAAAAATTGCGAAGTTTAATAGAAAAGTATATTTTTTCAGGCCCTAAAAACATAACTGTAAGTATCGGTATCTCTGAGGTCCAATTAGATGACAGTAGTCTAGAAGATGCCATAGAAAGAGCTGATACAGCACTTTATCACTCGAAAGAAAATGGCAGGAACCAAGCGACAGGCTGGAGTGTGATTAAGTCTTAATCTTAATCGCCTAAAATCAGACCAAATTGGCATATGACATGTGCCAATTTGATTGGGTACATCATCGAGCGACCGTTCAGTGCCTGAAGTTATTAGTGTTTTTTAAATCAATGAAAACAATTACTTGGTGATACAGAAACATTGCGACCGCTACTTTTTGCTTTATTTAGAGCAGAGTCGACCTGCTCTAAATAAAGCTCAATTGTACTCTACGTTGAGGAACATAACTGTATACTTCGACGGAGGCTGTGATTTGATGGGAGATGCCAATGATTTCACAAGAGATAGCGATGGTTTCAATATTCCTTCGAATTCTTTCCGCTAGCTCAAGGATTTCAAAACTAGATGATACAGATATGACCACTAAAACTCTTCGCCTCCCATCCTGAAAGCGAAATCACCAGAACGTCGACTAAACACATGCTTTAACACAATGTCAGGAACCTAAGCTATGCACTAACACGGCAGACCATTTGGCATACCTGAGCTAATCTATGAATCGCTAAGTTAGTAAAATAGCTAAAACACTTTTGTCCATCATCGTGTCAGATAGGTCTCAAACTTCTAGCATGAAAATGCACCGGAGTGAGTTTAAAAAAGTCAGATGAATTCCAGAATATAGCTACGCTCCTTCAGAGTAACTTGGTATTGAAGTACGAGTGAGCGAAGTCGTTTTTCAGTTTATTTGCGATAAATTAAGCACATCAACTCAAGACCTGATAACGTATAGAAAACTTAATCTTAATTTTATATACAATGAACCTTGAACCCCTAATAGAAGAACTAAAATCAATCGCTGAAGAATTTCCTCTCAAAGAATACTTTACATGGATGATGCCAGAGGACTGCCCGTTAGATTTTCCAAGCGAAATTACTTCGAACTATGACCGAAATCTTTTCATGAAGCACAACTTGAGCTCTTTGTTAGTTAACGACTTAACCAATCGCTACTGGGTTATTCAGAAATGGGGAGGGATTGGAAGTCTCAAATCGACAGAAAAAAATGATGATATATTGTCGAAGCTAGATGCTCGTCTCAGCAAAGGCGCTCTAGATAAAAATACATTCGATGTAATTTCATCAATGTCTAAAGTTGCCTCTTTTCTCGATCACACGAAGTATGCTATTTACGACTCAAGGGTCATCTACTCACTTAATTGGCTGTTGCTCAAACATACTGATACTAATGAGTTCTATCCGATGCCTTCGGGTCGAAATAAAGATTTAATCAAATTAGACCTAGATACAATCATTAATCTCACTGGCCGCGATTCTGACAAAATAAGTTATAAAGATGCATACCATAGATATTGTGACCTGATGATTGAACTCTCTAAAGCTATCTACGAACGTCACGAACCATACTGGTCTGAAATGCTCTTATTCTCTATTGCGCCAAAGTACATTACGGGTGACATCAAGCAATCGATTTCTATCTCAATTAATGACTAACAAGCTACTAGGTGGAAATTTACAAGAACTAAACATGTTTCTTTTTATCAATAACATTTACCTAAAGTAATGCAGAGGCTGAAATTTAGTATATCGACTCTAAATGATTTCTGTCCAAAAGTGAGCTGGGAACATATTTCAAATCTGTACTCTACGTGTGCAACAAAGATCCAATGAAATCCTATTTCATGGTCCTTGATATCCAAAGAAATCCTCTTAAATGCAAGTAATTACAAGTGCTTAAGAGGAATTCAAAATCCGTTGCCTTCGGGCGTGGCGGTTCAAGTCTGCCCACCGGTACCATATTAGAAAGGTCGCTTTTATAGCGGCCTTTCGTCGTTTTAGGTGTTTGAAAATATCAAAAGGAAGTTAGCGTTGCCTTCGCGGTGGCGGCAGGAATGCCAGTCCAATCAACTCCGTCCACCGGTACCATATTTTAAGACAGAGCCTCGATGAAAGTCGGGGCTTTGTTGTATCTGGATCTTCAAAACAAAAAAGCGCGAGGGGTATGCCTCGCGCAAACTACTACATGGTGATAGTAGGAACAGCCTATAGAGCTGTGAACAAGGTATTTTGAGTGTTCGGAGTCCAGTCTGCTTGGGACACGTGCGGTACATCAACTAGATAACGCAAACCTTGATAAGTCACCACATCACCTTGTTTATAGGAAACATTCTGAGTCCAGTTAGTGGCTGGGTCTGCATTTGTCCAAAGGCTAGAGGTTGGAGACGGTGCCCAATCTTGTTGCGCAGTATGGTTTGTTACAGCCTGGTATACAGTACCTAGGTGTAAGACGTAATCGCCAGCGTCGTAGTTATGACCAACTTGCCAGTTCGGTGTGTAGTTATCCATTGTGTCGAAGTCATAACCCGCTTGTTTTGCTAACTGTATAAACTTAGCGAGCTTAGGTAGGTTTTGCGTTGCACCCATGCCACGCTTACCATCTTCAAATAGGAACTCGTGAGTTAATACGATAACTTTATCGGCGTGTAAAGGTGTACCACATGGGAACTCTTGAGCTTTGGAGTTGATCGGGTTAATCGTTGTTGGTGCACAAGTGTTTAACGCGGAATCCACATATCCAAGAAATGCTTCTGCTTCTGTAAGGCTGTTTGCTGGCATTTCAATGCCCCAATTTTCGGGTGCCCAGTCCACATCCCAACCGTGAGTTTGATAGCCGTTATTCGCCAGGATATTTTGAACCTCGATAGCTGCTTTTACACTGTTGGATGGGTTGGATGTATCGCATACATATCCTGGTTCCCAAGGTTTCAGGTCATCAGACGTGGCACATAACCCATCTGCTTTGAAGTCTTTCGTCACGCGCCAACCGTTGGTGTAGGGCAGTCTAGCAAACTCTGTTGCCTTGTAGTTCGGGTAGCTTGTAATGTTCGGCAAATACTTTGCTAACACAGATAAGTTTTCCGTAAACATTGAGGCATCGTAAACAGGATCTTGATACGAGTTAAGCTGGTGGTCCCCGGTCGCATTACACTCCGCAGCACTGTTCGGTCCAAACTCATCCACGCAGTTGTGCACCATGTGATCGTAACTGTGGTTCGCAACAATATGACCAGTGTCTAATGCGAGCTTTAAGGCTTCTAGGGAACGGTCTTCATTCTCATCACCAATTCCATCTAAATGCCAAGCATTAAAGTAAAACGTCGCTTTGATATCTTCCTGGTTAAGTACTTGAATAACGTCAATAGATGCATTGATTGGTCCATCATCAAACGTTAGATAAATTGTGCCTTTAGAGTCGGTTTGAGCAAATGAGTGTTGTGATAGTGCGGCACTTACAAGCGTTGCAATAGCCAACTTATTAAATTTCATTCTCTATTCCTTTTAAGAAATTAATAACGACGTTGTCAGTAGTAAAATATTGATAATTTGAAAATTAATGTGATGTTTTAAATTATTTTATAACTTTTATCCTAGACCTAAATAATTACAAAAAAATAGGTGGTATTTTCTAAATTGGGATTGTGTTCACGAATAATGCAACCGGTTGCGCTTTTTTGTCTTGGTTATTTTTGCTACAGTTTTTGCAGGTTGAAATTTACACAACGGGAGTAAGGCTATGAAAAAGATCCTTTTATGCTGTAGCGCAGGGATGTCAACCAGTATGCTTGTTAAGAAAATGGAGCAAGCTGCTGAAAATAAAGGAATTGAATGCAAAATTGATGCGATGTCAGTGAATGCATTTGAAGATGCAATTAAAGAGTACGATGTTTGTCTTCTCGGGCCTCAAGTACGTTTTCAGCTAGAAGAGCTAAGAAAAACGGCGCAAGAGCATGGTAAAAACATTGACGCGATTTCTCATCAGCATTATGGAATGATGAAGGGAGAGGAAGTACTAGAGCAAGCATTAGAATTAATTAACTAAACCATAGTTTTAAATTAAAAAGATAACTGTACATCAAATATAAATATTTGATGCGGGATTCTTTTGCCTAAAATAAGGATGGATTCTATGAAGCTTTATGACGCAATTATAGGCGCAGTCGAAAAGCATATAGCCCCTATAGCAGCTAAAGTGGGGAATCAGCCCCATGTTCGCGCAATGAGAGACGGTTTTATTGTCGCAATGCCGTTTATTATTGTCGGTAGTTTCATTTTGATTTTTGCATTCCCCCCATTTGCCGAAGATACAACCTTTACTTTTGGTCGAATTTGGCTCGATTTCGCCACTACACATTTTGATACCATAATGATGCCCTACAACATGTCGATGGGGATCATGACCATTTTTGTTTCGCTGGGCGTTGCTTATAGTTTAGCGAAGGCTTACAAGATGGATGGGATCACGAGTGCTGTATTGTCACTAATGTCTTTTTTACTCATTGCGGCCCCAGCTAAAGATGGCGCGTTGTCTATGTCTCACATGGGCGGAACCGGGATCTTCACCGCAGTGATGTGTGCATTTTTCTCGGTGGAGCTCTACCGTTTTATGAAAAAGCACAATATTACGATTCGCATGCCAGAGCAGGTGCCACCGGCGATTGCGCGATCATTTGAAGTATTGCTACCAGTCTTAGCGATATTCATTACCTTATATCCACTTAGCCTTTTCGTACAAACCCAGTACGACATGCTGATTCCAGACGCTGTTATGGCTATCTTTAAACCGCTAATTAGTGCGTCTAACTCATTGCCTGCCATTATTGGCGCTTTATTGCTTTGCCAGCTGCTTTGGTTTGCGGGTATTCATGGTGCTGCAATTGTTGTTGGACTGCTTTCTCCAATCTTTTTGACCAACATTGGTGCCAACATTGAAGCCTTTGTTGCAGGTGAACCGATTCCAAACGTATTTACTCAACCGTTCTGGGATTTTTACATCTTTATTGGCGGCTCTGGTGCAACACTTGCTCTTGTTATGCTGATGTCGTTTAGCCGTTCTGTTCACCTTAAGAGCATTGGTCGAATGAGTGCGGTGCCTGGCTTTTTCCAAATCAACGAACCAGTGATCTTCGGTAGCCCAGTTGTGATGAACCCGACCTTGTTTATCCCGTTCGTCTTCGCTCCAGTCATCAACGCTACGATTGCGTATTTTGCTGTGCATGTCGGCTTTGTGGGTATGGGTGTCGCTACAACACCTTGGACAACACCGGCACTGATAGGTGCTTCGTGGGGTAGCGGTTGGACCTTTGCGCCAGTATTGCTCGTCATTGGTTTATTGATTCTTGATCTAATCATCTACTTCCCATTCTTCAAAATGTTTGAGAAGCAAATGTTGGAGCAAGAACTACCAACGACGAAGGAAACTAAAGGTGACACGCAGCCGTCAGGCGAAGGCGTTACTGCTTAACTGTGCTTAATGGGCCGCAATTACCGCGGCCCGATTTTCGGAGAGAAAATGATGGAACAAGAATTGGTTGTAATGGAGATCATTTGCAATGCTGGTGAAGCCAGAAGTTTAAGCTACGAGGCATTGCGTTTATCTCGAGAACAAGATTTTGAAGCGGCTGATGAGAAGCTCTCTCAAGCAAGAGAGTGCATTAATAAAGCCCACTTAATACAGACTCAGCTTATTGAAGAAGATCAGGGAGAAGGGAAAGTCCCGATGACGTTAGTGATGGTGCATGCTCAAGATCACCTGATGACTACGATTTTGGCTCAAGAGATGGCTGTAGAAATCGTCGCACTGAACAAAAAAATCTCGAACAAGTAAAGGGGGATGAAAATGTCTAGAGAGGCGATCAAACTTGCCATTATTGGCGGTGGTAGTAGCTATACCCCGGAATTGGTTGAAGGGGTTATTAAGCGCTTAGAATATTTACCCGTTAAGAAGATTCATTTTGTGGACATTGAGTCAGGAGCTGAGAAGCTTGAGATCATCAAAGGATTGGCTCAGCGAATGGTCGATAAAGCCGGAGCAAAAATTGAGATAAAAGCCGGTTTCGATCGCCGTGCTGCGATAAAAGATGCGGATTTTGTGATGACGCAGTTTCGTGTTGGTGGCCTTGCTGCACGCGCTAACGATGAGCGAATCCCAATCAAGTACGACGTCATCGGCCAAGAAACAACGGGCCCTGGTGGTTTTGCTAAAGCACTGCGAACCATTCCGGTCATTCTGGATATCTGTAAAGACATTGAAGAGTTGGCTCCAAACGCATGGATGCTCAATTTCACCAACCCAGCGGGTTTAGTTTCCGAAGCGGTCAGTAAGTACACCAAAGTAAAGAGTATTGGTTTATGCAATGTGCCCGTTTCAATGGAAATGATGATTGCAGAAATGATGGAGTGCGAGCCAAAAGAGCTGCAACTTGAGTTTGCTGGGTTAAACCATCTCGTGTGGGTACACAAAGCATGGCTCAATGGGGAAGATATTACTCAAACGGTATTAGAGAAAGTCGGTGATGGTGCCAACTTCAGTATGAAGAATATCTGGGAAGAGCCGTGGGATCCGGCATTTCTAAAAGCACTGGGGGCGATACCATGTCCTTATCATCGTTACTTCTACCAAACTGATGCCATGCTTGCTGAAGAGAAACAAAGTGCCGATGAAAAAGGCACTCGTGCTGAGCAGGTAATGGAAACAGAAAATGCGCTATTTAAGCTCTATCAAGATCCTACCCTCGATCATAAGCCGAAAGAGTTAGAGGAGCGGGGTGGTGCTTATTATTCTGATGCATCACTGAACCTAGTTGATTCAATTTATAACAATCGTAATAGTATTCATGTTGTTAACGTTTTAAATAATGGAGCGATCAACGGCCTACCTGACGATGCTGTGATTGAATGTAGTGCCGTGATTGGTAGCTGGGGGGCGAAACCTCTTGCGGTTGGCGAGTTGTCAAACAATATCAAAGGATTACTCCATCAAGTTAAAGCGTATGAGCAGCTAACAATAGAAGCTGCTGTCGAAGGTAATTATGACAAGGCGCTTATGGCATTAACCAATAACCCATTGGTGCCTGACATTGGCCGCGCCAAGTCAATCCTGGATGATATCCTAGCGGTGAACGCTCCGTATTTACCTCAATTTAAACTAACGACGTTGTAAGACAAGGAAGGGCGCCGATGAAAGTCATTTTTAATGCTGATGATTTTGGTTTAACGAGAGGTGTAAATAGCGGCATCGTTAAAGCTCATCAGCAAGGTGTGGTTCATTCAACCACCATGATGGTGGGTATGGATGCTGAGCAACATGCCTTAGAACTAGCTCGCCATAATCCAGACTTGAAAATTGGCGTTCATCTTAGGTTTACAGCAGGTGTGCCTATAACGAAGCATCCTAACTTGACCAACGGCCGAGCGCACTTTATCAACTATGACGAACTTTGGAGTAAGCAGGACTTCGAAACTCAGGTCATTTATGATGAAGCAAAAGCTCAGGTGGAACATTTTTTATCGCTTGGGTTAGAGCTAAGCCACTTAGATAGCCATCATCACGCGCATACTCACCCTCAAATTTTGCCCGTTATTAAAGAAGTAGCGAATGAATACAGAGTGCCACTGCGGGGCACTGGCTTGTGTCAAGAATCGATGACAATCAGGTATATCTTTACTGATGAGTTTTATGATCAAAAAGTGAGCTTGGATGGCTTAATGGCACATCTATTGAGCTTAAAAGCTGACTATGACTTGGTTGAGGTGATGTGCCACCCGGCAGAGGCCGATCAGGCGCTTATCTTAAAGAGTGGCTATGCGCTTCAGCGAGAGCTAGAGTTACAAGTTCTTACCTCTCCCATTTTAAAAGAACAGTTAGCTCATCATGGCATAACTGTCACGGATTACTCTGAGCTTGTTTCTACCAATCAAATGGTCGGTGTATGATTAAAGGCTGCCAGCTTCGCCCCCTATAGCACCTTACGAATTGCTGGCAGCCGTTCTACACAAACGAATATTTAATAACAATTGCAGTTGGACCCAATAGCATTATGGCAAGGATTAAAGATGTAGCCGAACTCGCCGGTGTAAATCGCTCTACCGTTTCTCGAATTATTAATGGAGAGGGGAAATTTCGCGAGGAAACTCGAAAAAAAGTAGAGCAAGCTATGGCGCAATTGAATTATCGTCCTAGTGCAATTGCTCGTTCACTCGCAACCTCATCCAGTAATATGGTTGGGTTATTGGTGACTTACTATACGGGGGGCTTCTTTGGCGAGATGATGGAGCAGGTTCAGACCGAGCTGGATATTCATAAGAAGTTTTTGATTACAGCTCAAGGCCATCATTCTGCACAAGGTGAAAAAGAGGCAATTCAGCGTTTTAATGATTTACGTTGTGACGGCTATGTACTTCATAGTCGTTATTTGTCAGATGATGACTTACGTGAATTAGCTAAACAGCCAACACCTTTCGTTCTTCTGGATCGCTACGTGGAAGGAATAGAAGAGCGTTGTGTTACCTTTAACCATCATCATGCAAGCCGTATTGCCGTTGAGCACCTTTTAGCTGGTGGTCATCGAAAGATTGCTTGTATTGCCGGTCCATCCCAACGTCATAACAGTGTATTGAGAAAGCTTGGGTATATTGATGCAATGAAGGATGCTGGTATAGATATTGATGAAAGCTGGTGTGAAGAAGGGAATTATGGTCGGCAAAGTGGTTATGATGCAATGGCTGCAATTTTACAACGACACCCTGATGTGACGGCTGTCTTTTCGTGCAGTGAAGAAATGACGGTTGGCGCAATGCAGTACTTACACGAGCACAGTATTTCTGTACCAGAGCAAATCTCATTAACTAGCTTTGACAGTGTTGATCTTTGTGAAAGTCTTTACCCTACAGTATCAGCAGTGCACTTTCCTATCAGTGACATGGCCCGTGTAGCGGTACAAACGTTAATGGGGCTAGTCAAAGATCAAGAAGTAATAGACAAGCCAGTGTTCGAGGCCAAGCTTAAAATACGCAAAGCAGATCGCTCCTTAAAGTAGCTTACTTCTATCTAATTAAGTGAGTCGCTTAGAAATAACGGTTTGATGTTTTGATAGTTACTGATGAATTTATTCACAAAATTTACTAGTATTCTAACTCTCTTAAGAAATATAAATCAGTAGTGAATAAGTGGCAGCCATTAAACTAACGGTCGATCGTATTCAACCCGGATTACATATCCGTCTTCCGCTAAAGTGGAACGATCACCCCTTTCTACTCAATAGCTTTAAGATTAAAGACCAAGAGCAAGTCGAGATGATCCGCCACCTCGGCGTAAAGTTCGTTTACTTTAATCCAGAGCAAAGCGATGCCGTTCCACTCCCTGTTGATCAAAGACAAGCTGACAGAGTAACAAATGAAGCGTCGTTAGATCATGAAACTCAAAAAATGTGGCAAGAAAAACAGAACCGCATAGAAAAGTTAAGTGCATACCGTCGACGCGTGATTCAGTGTGAAAAAGAGTTTGAGCGCTCTCTGGCACGTATGCGTTCAGTCATGACTAAAATCCGTAACCGTCCGACAGCAGCAGTTGATGAAGCAAAGCTTCTTATTGAAGATATCGTCGAGAAGTTAATGTGCGATGATAATGTTACGTTACATCTGATGAACGGAAAAAATGAGTTTGAAGATATTTATTTCCACTCATTGAACGTGGCTGTTATCTCGATGATGATTGGCCGTGCTAAAGGGTACTCAGCAGCACAGTTGAAAGAGCTTTCCTTCTCCGCACTATTCCATGATATCGGGAAAATAAAAATCCCGACTGCAATATTAAGAAAGCAACTACCTCTAACAGAGCCAGAAACCAACTACTTAAAGTTGCACACTAAATATGGCGTCGATCTTGCGAGTCAAATCGAGGCTTTTCCCGAAGTCGCGAGAATTGTGATCGCGCAGCACCATGAGCTAAGAGATGGGTCTGGTTATCCCAAAGGCCTGAAAGGAGATGAGATCAACGAGTTTGCTCAAATTATTGCTCTAGCCAATGCGTTTGATAACTTGTGTCATACACCGATAGTCTCAGATCAAAAGATTCCTTATACCGCACTCTCTCATTTATATAAGAACTGTAAACACCTATATAAAGAAGAGAACCTGAACATCCTAATTAAGTTTATGGGCGTGTTTCCTCCGGGTACCGTAGTTCATCTTTCTAATAATATGGTCGGCCTGGTTATCTCAGTGAATGCATCGCATTTATTATTCCCGAATGTCTTGGTTTACGATCCATCAGTACCAAGGACGCAAGCGCCAATCATTGATCTTGCCTCAAAAGATATAAAGATAGTTAACGCGATTCATCCGTCAAAATTACCGGATAAAGTAAAAGAGTATCTAAATCCGCGTTCGCGTATTTCTTATTTCTTTGATAGTGATGAGTAGTTATCCACAGCTTTTTGTGGGTAAATTGTATAAATCCTGAGTGTTATTTCTGGGTAATTTTAGGGTTGGATGGAAAGTATCCATTTGGCATGTTTTTTTAGAAAAAATGCATTTTTAGTATTGCCAAAGAAAATCTTCTCCCTATAATGCGCATCCATCGACACGGCAGACGCCACAAGGCTTTAGTAGGGTCGAAGAGGTAAAAAGCTTCTACAAAAAATTAGTTTAAAAAAGTGTTTGACACTAACAACTAAATCGCTAGAATGCTCCTCCGCTTTGAGAGAAAAACTTCTCGCAAAGCAAGCTCTTTAACAATATAGACCTATCAATCTGTGTGGGCACTCGTTGATGATAATCCAATTAGATACCTCGGTATCAAATTAGGTTTCAATGAAACGAAGTGACCATTGAATCTTCGGATTCAGCACAGTCAATTCAAACATTACTTATGTAATGTTCAGTATTCATTGAGCCGAACAAAATCTTAAATTGAAGAGTTTGATCATGGCTCAGATTGAACGCT
>NZ_JAWPOJ010000170.1:0-1478 GCF_033344235.1 Vibrio sp. Vb1554
TACCGTAATCGATACGAGACTCCTTACCGCCGAGCTTGCTGATATCAACGCCACGAGGCAATTCGTTAACTGAGGCTGGACTATCAAACGCTATCCAATGCCAAAAACCACTGCCTGTTGGTGCATCAGGATCGTACGCGGTAATCGCAAAACTTTTCGTACCCTTTGGAACGTCTTTCCACATCAGTTGTGGAGACTGGTTCGCACCATCACATCCCCAACCTGAATATTCAAATGTCTTCGCCATTGGATGACCTTCTTGAATATCTTTGCTCGTTAGTTCAAAAGCATGGGCAGAGCCGATAACCAAAACGCTAAGGGCCAAAACAGAATTGTGAATCGCTTTCATGTGTTTATTCCTTTCAATGAGTTCAATTCAAGTCTATTCATCAAACCAAGCCAAGACATATCAATAAGTATCACAAAATATAAAATCATCGTCTATTTTGACACTTTAAGATTCAGGCATAAATTTCTTATTCTCTGAGTTGCATCTGGTTTATGCTAACTAATTGCTCAGAAAACAAGGAAGACAAAATGGAACTGGATATCTACGTCGTTGACGCATTTACAGACACGCAATTTAAAGGCAACTCAGCCGCAGTCGTACCCTTGCAAGAGTGGTTAGAACCAGAGCTGATGCAAAACATTGCAGCGGAAAACAACCTCTCTGAAACCGCGTTTGTTAAAACGATTGGGACGAATCAATATGAAATACGCTGGTTTTCACCACTTACAGAAATCGACTTTTGTGGACACGCAACGCTCGCCGCTTCCATGGTGTTGTTCGATCAACTCGGCGTTACAGGAAGTATTGAGTTTCACACATTAAAAGTGGGCACCTTAACCGTAATTAAGAACGCACTTGGCAAGATTGAAATGACATTTCCGACAAGAGCGCCACACCCCGTCAACGCCATTCCTACGCAATTGATTGAGGGATTAAACTGCGAAGTAACACACGTACTGCTTAGCCCACAAGCTTACTTCGTCATCGTGGAAGATGAGCAAACCGTTTTCGATGTTCAATATCGATCCGACCAACTGAAACAACTCGCCCCTTACGATGTCGTCGTCACATCAAAAGGCAGTCAATACGACTTTGTATCTCGCTACTTTTGGCCAGCGAACGGCGGAGATGAAGACCCTGTCACAGGATCAGTCCACGCAGGCTTAGCACCATATTGGGCGCAAGAGCTCGGCAAAGCATCTTTAGTGGCGTATCAAGCATCAGCGCGTGGTGGCGTTCTGTACTGCGAAGTCAAAGAGGATTGCGTCAAAGTATCTGGTGATGGTGTGTTGTATATGAAAGGCAAAATTTACGTCTAACTGTACGTTGAAAATTGGCGTTAACTGTTTTTATCCTGAAAGCCTAGCTGCCCGCTAGGCTTTTCTATTTCCTGTTGTTTCAGCGTTAATCGTTACAAAGGTTGTTCGACAATACACACTGGAGAGCCTATCTCACAGTCATAACCCGT
>NZ_JAWPOJ010000171.1:0-1476 GCF_033344235.1 Vibrio sp. Vb1554
CGAAAAAAAGGGGTCAAGTCGCAAAATAGCCCAGTGAAGCAGGGCAAGCCAACGTTGAACTTTGGTGGTCAAAACGCCGAGCTTTGGTGTGAAGGTGGAGAAGCGGCATTTATTCGTCGAATGGCCAATGAAAGCCAAGCATTTAGCTCTCAAGTGCTGTGGTTTACGACGTTGATTTCGAAAAAAGACAACGTGCGTCCGATGCGTAAGCAGCTAGAAAAGCTGGGAGTTAAAGCGATTCGTGTGGTGGAAATGAGCCAAGGCCAAAAGATCAGTCGTTTTATGGCTTGGTCATTCATGGACAAGCAGCAAAGAAAGACTTGGATTGAGCTGAAATAATTTTATCTAGTTGTATTTGTTCAGCAGAATTGATAAGAAAAGCCCGCAGTTTTTAGCGGGCTTTTTGATCAACGTTTGGTGACTGGTTCACAATTCAGTGCTGTTAGTGGCACAAACTGGTCTGTTTTCGCGTAGAACAACCCGCAGGTTGTACCGCGAATCTGCAATGTGTACTGGTCAGGAAAATCGGTATAGCTACCGTCTAGTAGCACGTTATCCTTGCCTTTAACTCTGCCTGTCTCAATCAACAAGTGCGGAGACGATTCAAATACGTTGCTTGCGATTCTCGGTGCTGGCGTACCTTGAATTTGTGCAATCGCAGCTTGTACTTCCTTTACGGCCTCAGGCGTGGTTTTAGTGCTTAAGGCTTCAACAGGTTCTCGTGACATTGCTTCACATCCCAAAATCGGTAGTGTTAGTCCAAGACAAGCACAAAGTCTTATAGCTGTTGCGCGCCTTGATCTAGTTGATCTCAACATGAATAGCCTCTGTTCTTAGTGGTGAACGGTGATCCTTAAGTGCTGGAGAGTCGCTGTTAAGTGGCATTGTGTTGAAACTCGCAGGCGACACTTGTGGACAAGTTCCTGTATCCATGTAGTTGAGTGCGGCAGATAGCATGCGCTCGGATGTATCGCCTAGCGGCTTCGTTAGGTCGTCATCTACCCAACAACCTTCAACTCGATTATCTAAACCAAGGTTGCTGCTAATTTGGCTCTTAGGTGTTGGAACAAAACCGTCGGCAAAGTCGCCAAATTGTTTTTCGTTCGCAGATTTAAACTGAATGGTGTAGTACATGGTGCCACAGTTCTGCTCGGGTGCGAATCCATAAGGTTTACCCATTGTGGTTGAGCCAATTTGGATAACATTAACATCAATACCGCGCAGTGCATTCATCAGTAATTCACTTGAAGAGGCAGTACCGCCAGAGGTCAGCACATAAACTTGCTGCTTGCCTAGAGTCGGCAACACTTGGTCTGAGAACTTGCCTGCTGCCCAGTCGATGGCTACGTTAGTAAATGGGTATACATTGTCGCCATTAGGTATGGTTTTCATGATCTTATCGTTGTGAATAAGCTCACTAAAGACACGATTTTTATCCGCGCCGCTGAGCATGTATCCCACTTGAGAAGATTGCAG
>NZ_JAWPOJ010000172.1:0-1463 GCF_033344235.1 Vibrio sp. Vb1554
CGTTAAACTACAAGGACGGCCTTGCGATCACAGGGAAAGGTAAAATCATCCGCAACTTCCCAATGGTACCAGGCATTGATCTAGCAGGTACGGTCGTAAGCTCTGACGATGCACGCTACCAAGCAGGCGATAAAGTCGTTCTTACTGGCTGGGGTGTCGGCGAAAACCACTGGGGCGGCATGGCGCAACGTGCACGTCTAAAGGCGGATTGGTTGGTTCCTCTACCAAAAGGCTTAGACAGCAAAAAAGCAATGATGGTCGGTACAGCTGGCTTTACCGCAATGCTGTGTGTTCAAGCTCTGCTGGATGCTGACATCAAACCAGAAGCTGGCGAAATCCTTGTCACTGGCGCCAGTGGCGGCGTAGGTTCGGAGGCACTGACACTTCTGGCTCAACTGGGCTACAAAGTGGCAGCCGTTACTGGTCGTGTTGAACAAAACGGTCCACTTTTAGAAAAACTGGGCGCAAGCCGCATCATCGACCGTGTTGAATTTGAAGAGCCTGCACGCCCACTAGAAAAACAAATTTGGTCTGGCTCAGTCAAAACCGTTGTCATCAAAGTGCTAGTGAAATTATTGGCGCAAATAGATTACAAAAGCGCCGTCGCGGCGTGTGGTCTTGCTGGCGGTTTTGACCTGCCAACCACAGTAATGCCGTTCATCCTACGTAATGGACGTCTGCAAGGTGTGGATTCCGTGATGTGTCCAACCGAAAAACGCATCGCAGCGTGGGAAAAACTGGTTGAGCTACTACCAGACAGCTACTTCGAGCAAGCGTGTACTGAAGTAGAGCTCGCTGAAGCGCCAAAATACGCCGAAGATATTACCAACGGCCAAGTAACCGGTCGCATTGTTATCAAGCTATAGTTATCAAGCTACAAATCAGCACTTCACGTAAATAGAGCCAGCGTTGCTGGCTCTTTTATTATCAGTTCAATCCCATGTCTTCGATTCGCTTTGCAATCAGCCTGCTGCACTCTTCACGCACCACGGAGCGCAGCCATTCTTGAGCAGGAGAATGCTCACAGCGCGCATGCCAAATCATCGAGTAATCAAAAGGCGTAAATTGGAATGGCAACGGTTTTACGACTAGGTCATAGCGCTCAGCAACCAGATACGCCAAATCTGCCGGAACGGTAATGATGATAGGTAGTGTATCCACAATCGCCAGCGCAGCTTCTAAATGGTACGCACGCAGCACCATTTTGCGTTGCGGCTTGTCGATCAAAGCTTGCTCAATCAACGCTTTCACTCCGTCACTGATGGCAATCATCGCGTGAGGGTGGCTCAAATAGTCGTCCAAACTCATCTCTTGATTCGCCAAAGGATGCTGTTTGGACAGTAAACACAACACGCCAACGCGACCAAGAATCTCGCTACGCAGCGGCTCTACGGGGCCAGTTGGGCGACAAATGGCGAGATCGGCCCCTTCATAAGTCAACTGATCGGATAAACGGTCATGCT
>NZ_JAWPOJ010000173.1:0-1458 GCF_033344235.1 Vibrio sp. Vb1554
AGTAGAGACGCGCCATATTCCACCCAACGAGGAACTCTGGAAATCACAATAAAACCCCACCAAATGTTAGGAGCAGATTATAACGCTCACACTGAGTTACGAAACCTTTTCCTGTTCAACTCGGTTGATCATTCTCAAAAAAATCTCATTTATAGATCTTTTGCTCAGATAATAACAAGCCAATAAAGGGGGATTCCCCTCTATTGAATGTGTTCCATTGTGCACTCGAAACTCACCCAGCCATGTTTCCTTTGCTCATAAATCGAAACTTTTGGCTCATGAAATTCGGTGTTATTGAAAATTCCAACGGGAACAACAACGATTTCGGGTGCTGCGGATAACAACAGTTGCATCGTCGTGCCACAAGCAGGGCAAAATTCGTATTTCACTTCATTACCATCGTCACTGATTCTGGTGTAGTTGGTCGTGTCACCATCTAAAATGACCTGCTCTTTATCGAATTTGGCCTGGACACCAAAAACGCTGCCTGTTCGTTTCTGGCATTCAAAGCAGTGACAAATAGAGGTTCGCAGAGGTTCATCTTTACAGCGAAGTTGAACTAAGCCACAGGCGCACTCTCCGGTGTGAATTATGTTTGTCATCGTTATTACCTATCGATTGCCCACTAAACAGTTTATACCTAAATCCGCTCGAGTGATTTCACGATACTTGGTTCATCGAGATTTGAGTGTATGCGGTCATCCTATTGGAATTGGTATATACTCCGAACACAATTTTTAGAACAAAAACAAGGAAGTCGCCATGGCTCGCAGCAGAATTCTGCCAATTCCACTCATTCTTCTTATTCCTATCGTGCTATTAGCGATTGTTATCATTGCTGGTGTGTATCGCTTTAGCTTGTCTGATGATGAAATCATGGCCAAGTTTCCGCAAGCAGAGGTGCAATCTAATCCTATCGTTGCCGAAGTGTTGGGAGTGCAAGCGAAGAATCCGTGGACAATTCAAGTACCAGAGCAAAATGCCGTCTCTTTTTTAGAAGAGTGGGACAAGGAGAATGGCTACCTGATTGGTCAGTATGATGCAGGCGCAACAAAGGGGCAGGTTTTGGTACCGACCGCGTTTATCGCTAAACGTGAAATCAACAAAGAATTTTGGATTGCAGCGCCGATGATTGTTACGACTCAAGGCTCAGGGGCATTTTATTATGTTGGGTTGTTTAAGTTTGATCCGATCCCGAGCCGAGTGGTGTTGCTAGACAGCGTGTTTATTGGTGATCGAGTTAAATTTGCTCAAATCAATTGGCAAACGGATACCAAAATCGCTATTTCATTCCTAACGCATGGCGAAAGTCAATCCATGGCAGATGAGCCAAATCAATCAAATTCAGCCACTCTAATCCGTGTAGGTAATAACCTACATATGCAACAGTGATGAATTTTTTTTGACTTCTGTAAAAATTAAGTGTTTTCTGCGCTAGATCTCGAAATTTCCTAGTGA
>NZ_JAWPOJ010000174.1:0-1449 GCF_033344235.1 Vibrio sp. Vb1554
TTAGGTGCATGATCAATGGACGCAGCACAAAGAAGATCATCGCCAAGCCCAACATACCGCCGATCACGTAACGTAATGGCTGTTGAACCGTAGGGTCTTGCCACCAAGGCAGAGCTGTTGGCGCATCGATATCAATCGGTGTGAAGTTGAAGCTCATCAAGCTCAAGCTGTCACCTCGCGCGGCTGAAATGCCAACGGCATCGGTGATCATGGTAGAGATTTGCGCTTTGTCTGCATCGCTCCAAGCCACGCCGTCTGGCGATGCTTTTGAGTTCAATAGAACCGATACGCTCAATTTCTCAATCTGACCTTGTTGGTACTGAGTACGGCGCACGCTGCTGCCAACCGCATACTGACGATTCACTTCAGAGCGCGCATTGGTGTTTTGGCTGTCGTTTGTCGCCGCCTCACCAGTCACTGGAGGCTGGTTGCTGAGAGAACCTGGTACGCCAAGCGCGATTTGGTCAATCGAATTGTTTTGAATGGTGTGTTCGTTACGAACCACTGGCGCGTTATCAAGGATTTCTCGCGTTTCTTCCACTTGGCTGAAATCCATATCGGCTGCAACCTGAACGCGGAAATTACTAGGGCCAACAATCGGCGTTAGCATGTCTGCCGCACGTTGGATGATTTGCTTCTCAACGTTCTTTTGGTATTCCAGATACTTCGCGTTTACTTTGCCCGCTTCTGCTGACGCAACATCAGCACTCAACAGTCGGCCATATTGATCGATGACAGAAACAAACTCAGGCTTCATCGCCGTCACACTGCCGACGATCAAGTTGATGATCGCTTCAACCTGTTCTGGCTTGAGGTCTTCACCAGGTTTGAGTTCGAGCATGACAGATGCAGACGGGTTTTCACCGTTTTGGCGAACAAACAAAGTTTGACGAGGAATCGCAAGGTGAACACGCGCATTCGCTACCGAGTTTAGCGACATGATAGTGCGTACTAACTCACCTTCTAAACCATGACGGTAACGCGCAGTCTCCATAAACTGGCTGGTACCTAATGAGCTGTCTTCTTTCAGCGAATCCAATCCGGTTGGCAGTTTCGCTTTTACACCTTTTGACGCCAATAACATACGAATGCGAGCCACCTCACCTTCAGGAACCAGCACTTGGCCGTTCTGCTCCTGCATGCGGTAGCTCACACCTTCACTCTCTAAGACCGAGACAATCTCGCCAATATCGAATCGCTCTTGTTGGCTGTAAAGCGGACGGAAGCTTTGAGAAGAACTCCAAAGCGCAACCACACTGATCGCCGCTACAATCGCTGCGAGAACAGCGGATAGAACAAGATTTCGTTGGCTACTTGACCAAAGCTGCTTTAGCTTATTTGTCACGTCGTCCATGTTGCCTGCTGGCGAGAACGCTTGTGTCGTGCTGGTCGTCATGGCCGTATTTCCGGCAACTTGGGGGGTTAGTTCTGACATGAATTACACCGGCA
>NZ_JAWPOJ010000175.1:0-1447 GCF_033344235.1 Vibrio sp. Vb1554
CCTAATACAAGCCGCACAAAAGGCGCTAGACGAAGCCATTGATTTAGAAGAAGAGGAAGCGTGGGACGATGAGTTGGATTGATGCATCAGTCGATGAGTTTTGCCGAGGAATGGGTTTAGATGCGGTGGATTTTTCTGCCGCAGGACGTGTGCAGTTGAGCTTTGAGCAAAGCGGCACATTGCACATAGAAAAACATCATGATCGACTTTTCCTTATGTTGGCGCGTGCGTTGTCGTGGCATCAGTCGAGCGAGCGTATTCAGCATGCGCTGCGTTTGTGCCATGCCGAACAGGGTTGGCCATTTGAAATGAAAACCGGTTTGCTCGACGACGAAACCTTGGTGTTTTCCGCCAAAATTGAAGGCGATGAAGTGACGCTGCCGACACTCGAACAAGCGTTCGCGCTTTTAGTGCGTCTTCACGATGAAGTGGCAAGTTGATGACCCGAGTTAGTACGTTAAATGTCGGCATTGAAGCCTTTACTCACGTTTCCCATGGTGAAGTCGAAACGGATTTCCCCAAACGATTTCAGTTACTGCCGGATGGGCAAGCCGTCGCGACTCATTTGGAAAAACTGTATGACCTAAGACCGTCAGATCAATATTTGTTGGCGTTAGCGAAGCCAAAACTGAACCATTGTGAACTGCTTCGTCCAGAAAAGTACCGTCAGCAATTCGACAACACTTTAGCTCGTGTTCAGCAACTCGCACAGGAATCAGGCTCGGCGAACCTTGCTAAAGCCGCCGAAACGCTACAAAGCACACAACTGGACCAGCGTTACCTCACCATGGCGCTCAATCTTCTTATTCAGGTTTAACCCACATGCTAAGCACCAAAGATATTGAGCTGCTGCTGGTTCACGCTGCGCTTCAAGTTCAATACCAACAACCCGATCAAGCCATCGCGATATTAGATGCTGTGTTAGAACTCGAACCAGAACGCGAAGATGCGTTACACACGCTCGCGGTCGCGTGTTTGCAAACTGGCCGTTACACCCGCGCTGTTGCGGTATGTGAAGGCTTACTGAAGTCGCAATCGCAGTCTGTGCAAGCGGCGGGAATTTGGTTTTGCTTGAGCCAAGCGCGCTGGAAACAAAATGACGTCGAGGGCGCACGCCAAGCGCATCGACGCTATCTGCAATCTTTACATAGTGAATCTCATGAATAAGTTGATCGATATTCTAAACAAAGTAGGGCAACGCAAAGACATCATGCTCGCAGTGATGTTGCTGGCGATCGTCTTTATGATGATTTTGCCTTTGCCAACTGCACTAGTGGATGTGCTGATCGGCGCAAACATGAGTATTGCTGTCGTGTTGCTGATGTTGGCGATTTACATCACCACGCCACTGGAGTTTTCGGCGTTTCCGGCAGTATTGCTGATCACGACGCTATTTCGTTTGTCCCTGTCTATCACCACGACACGTTTGATCCTGCTTCAAGGCGAT
>NZ_JAWPOJ010000176.1:0-1445 GCF_033344235.1 Vibrio sp. Vb1554
CGCGTTATCATTCCAATACAATCGCGATGTAATTGAGGAGCCTCAGGAGAAGCTGAAGAAAGCACATTGGAAAAAGGGCTCTTGGAATGATCTCTAAACAAAAAGGTTTTAACCTTCTTGAGGTTCTAATTTCTTTTTTGCTTATCGGTGTTGGGGCTCTAGGTTTAACAAAGCTAAACGTGTATCTCGAACGAGAATCCGACTATGCGATAGAAAGTATTGAAGCGTTGCGTCTTGCTGAAAATAAATTGGAATGGTTCCGTACGCGTGGAGCATCGGATGCGCTTTCGACGATCTCTACGGCTAGCTTTGCCTCTATTGCAACAGGATCTTCCGCTACTGGTGCGTATACAGTGGAGTGGGTTGTGCCGTCGGCTACTGTGTCTGGATCTCTTAAAACCATTACTATTACGACCAGTTGGAAAGATAGAGTGGGACAAACGCAATCAGTTCAGTTGAAAACTATGATTTCACAGTACAGTGAATTCGAAAACTAAGTTCAATTGCATACATGGCTTGAGACAAAGTCGTGGATAATTTCTTTTTGATACCGGGTTTGTCTCAGTTAATGAATGGTTTTCGAACTGTTAATGCGGTTGATGTGCTACTGTTTTTATTATGTTTAATTGGAGTGGCGTTTTTGCAAAATATGTCTCCAATTATGGAAAAAATCATAGAACCTTGTGCTTTCCCTATCCTTATTTACTAGAATGCTGTGTTGATAATAGGCCGTTATAATTATTCAAATAGGCCTTGGCACCAACATCATTCATATGGAGTTACCATGAGTAACCAAGCTGTAAATAAGGCACCATCATCGAAGCCGAGCGGGATGGATCGCTTTCTAAACTTTATCGAGCGTGCAGGTAATAAAATTCCTGATCCTGCGATTTTGTTTTTCTGGGCACTGATCATTACTTGGGCTGCGTCTGCACTTTTGTCGAATGTGACTTTCGACCTTCCAAACCCTCGAACGGGCGAAGCTCTTACCATTACTAACTTACTTACGGGTGAAGCTCTAGCAAGTTTCCTTGCTAACATGGTCACTACGTTTACTGGTTTTGCACCTCTAGGCATCGTATTAGTTGCAATGTTGGGTGTAGGTGTTGCGGATTCTTCTGGTTTTATCACGACTGGCCTTAAGAAGATGCTGAACTTCACTCCAGCGAAGCTACTTACACCAATGCTTATTCTTGTCGCAATCATCTCGCATACCGCGGCTGATGCGGGCTACGTTTTGGTTATTCCTCTAGGTGGTATCATTTTCCATGCCGCTGGTCGTCACCCTCTAGCTGGTATCGCAGCAGCATTTGCTGGTGTGTCTGGTGGTTTCTCTGCAAACTTCATTCCTTCAGGTATTGACCCATTGCTCGCTGGTTTCACACAAACGGCAGCACAGGTTCTTGATCCTGAATACGTGGTTAACCCTCTAGCAAACATCTTCT
>NZ_JAWPOJ010000177.1:0-1445 GCF_033344235.1 Vibrio sp. Vb1554
ATCATAATTATGAAATCAATGTGTTAGGGTGCGCGTGGTTTTCAAATAGCTCTAATGTTTGAAAGTGTGCATCAGTAATCCCAATAAGAAAAAGGAAAAAAAATGAATCAGCGTCTGATTATCAAAACCGCTTTGAGTGCCGCTATTTTGGCCTCGCTGGCTGGATGTGCTTCGCAACCTGCTCATGAATGGAATGCAGATACCACTTATAAATTGACTGTCTTACACACCAACGATCACCACGGTCGTTTTTGGCAGAATAAACACGGTGAGTACGGCATGGCCGCGCGCAAGACGTTGATCGATGATCTGCGTGATGAAATTCAAGCAGAAGGAGGCAGCGTGCTGTTGCTGTCTGGTGGTGATATTAATACCGGCGTTCCTGAGTCTGATTTACAAGACGCTGAACCAGATTTCAAAGGCATGAGTAAGATTGGCTACGACGCGATGGCGTTAGGCAATCACGAATTTGATAATCCGCTAGACGTGCTATTCAAACAGCAAGATTGGGCTAACTTCCCAATGCTGTCAGCCAACATTTACGACAAAAAAACGGGTAAGCGCTTATTCCAACCTTACGCGATGTTCAATAAGCAAGGCATTAAAATTGCGGTTATTGGTCTGACAACAGAAGATACCGCGAAGTTGGGAAATCCTGAGTTTATCGGTCAAGTGGACTTCCGCGACCCGAAAGCGGAAGCGAAAGAGCTGATTGCAGAACTGAAAAAAACAGAAAATCCGGATCTGATTTTCGCTGTTACGCACATGGGTCACTACGAAAATGGCAACCGTGGCATCAATGCGCCGGGTGATGTAGCTTTGGCGCGTTACCTTAATGAAGGCGATTTGGACATGATTGTGGGTGGTCACTCACAAGAGCCCGTTTGTATGGAAGGTCCTAACGTTATCAAAAAGAACTTTAAACCGGGTGATGAGTGTCAGCCAGACCAACAAAACGGTACTTACATTGTTCAGGCGCATGAGTGGGGTAAATATGTTGGCCGTGCCGATTACGAATTCCGTAACGGCGAACTATCAATGGTGAGCTACGATCTTATTCCTGTAAACTTGAAGAAAAAAATCAATGTGGATGGTCAATCACAACGTGTGTTTGTTCAAGATGAAATTACTCAAGACAAAGCGATGTTGGACTTCCTTCGTCCTTTCCAAGAAAAAGGCCAAAGCCAGCTGAATGTGAAAATTGCGGAATCAAACGGTAAGCTAGAAGGTGACCGTGATGTCGTGCGATTCCAACAGACGAATCTAGGTCGTTTAATTGCAACGGCTCATATGGAACGTGCAAAAGCTGATTTCGCAGTGATGAACTCAGGCGGTGTGCGTGATTCTATTGAAGCTGGTGACATTACATACAAAGATGTGCTGACCGTGCAGCCATTTGGCAACATGGTTTCGTACGTCGATATGTCTGGTCAAGAAGTCTTGGA
>NZ_JAWPOJ010000178.1:0-1440 GCF_033344235.1 Vibrio sp. Vb1554
GTGGATGCCGCAGATATGTTAGGGAAACACCCGGTGTTGAGTCCGATATTCACACTTTATCTGGCGGTAGTCTGGATTTACTTCTTCGTCTTTTTCTGGACGCGAGCAGGTCAAACCCTAGGCATGCGCGCTTGGAAAATGCAAATTCGAAACGCGAAAGACGGCGCTCCAATTACGGCGACTCAAGCATTAATCCGCCTTGCGACATCAGGCTTTGGTCTTGCGAACTTAACCGTGCCAATTGACCCGCAAAAACGTGGTTTCCACGATATCTGGGCAAAAACTGAAGTGGTGGTTTTGCCAAAAGCAAAATAAATCGCAGAGAAACAAAAAAGGAAGGCATAGCGCCTTCCTTTTTCTTTGATTATAGCTTTCTTCTCAGCAACGCCACCGCAATCGCCAAAAACGCTAAGCTCGGGGCTAAGGCACCAAATATCGGCGGTATGCCATACACCAGAGTCAATGGCCCGAAGAACTCGCTGGAGATATAGAAAGTGAAACCAGCCACAACGCCAGATAAAACTCTCGCCCCCATTGTTACGCTTCGCAGCGGACCAAAGACGAAAGACAATGCCATCAACATCATTACGGCAATCGACAAAGGCTGCGTCAGTTTACGCCAAAATGCGAGCTCGTAACGTGAAGCATCTTGCTCTGATGCTTTCAAATACGTCACGTAATCATACAAACCGCTCAGAGAGAGCTCTTCTGGTTTTACTGTCACCACGGCTAGCTTGTCAGGAGCCAACGACGTGTGCCATTCCATTTGATCCATCTCTTGTTTGGAAATCACGTTTTCGTCTTGCATGTTGGTGATTTGCACGTCACGCATCAACCAATTGTTATCTTGTTGGTAATCCACTTCTTCAGCGAAGATAACTTTTTCTAAGTTCTTGTCATCATCAAAGCGCCACATGTTCAACGCATACAACTTGTCATCTTCCACTTTACCGATGAAGATGAAGTCGTTAGCATCACGAGCCCAAACCCCAGCACGAACCGAAACGATGCTGCCGCCAGACAATGCAAAAGATCGCAAATCACGCGCCATTTTCTGAGCTTCTGGAGCACCCCATTGGCCTAAAGTCATCACGATAAGCATCAATGGAACGGCCGTTTTTAGCACGGACAAACCGATATCCAGCTTGGAGAAACCCGCCGCTTGCATGACCACAAGCTCAGAGCTTGACGCCAGCATACCCAAACCAATCAGTGCACCCAGCAATGCTGCCATTGGGAAAAACATTTCAACGTCACGAGGCACGCTCAACAAAACGAAATACAAAGCGTGCGTCAGGTCATACACACCACGCCCCACTTTTCGTAGCTGTTCCACGTATTTGATGATACCCGATAGGCCAACAAACGTTGCCAGAACCAAGGCTGTGGTAGAGATGATGGTTCTACCGATGTAAAGGTCTAAGATTTTGAACACAGCTT
>NZ_JAWPOJ010000017.1:0-110495 GCF_033344235.1 Vibrio sp. Vb1554
TCGTTTCCGCTCGACTTGCATGTGTTAGGCCTGCCGCCAGCGTTCAATCTGAGCCATGATCAAACTCTTCAATTTAAAGTTTTTGATTCCCTAAATAAATAGGGAGAGGCTCAATGAATACTGACTTCAAAACTACTGATGTAATTTTAAAGCTATTATCGTTCCAACAGAACGATAATGAATTGACTGTGCCAAGTCCGAAGACTTGATTGGTCACTTCGTTTCATTGAAACCTAATTTGAAACCGCTCTTTATTAAGAGAAATTTCTAATTGGATTATCATCAACGAGTGCCCACACAGATTGATAGGTCTATATTGTTAAAGAGCTTGCTTCGTAAGCTTTGCTATCGAAGCGGAGGCGTATTCTAAGGAATTAATTCTTAGTGTCAAACACTTTTTTAAATTAATTTTTAGAAGCTTTTTCTTTCGCCTTCTTGCCAACCGCTTTTGCGTTTCCGCTTTGCCCAGACAACGGAGGCGCATTATAGGGAGATGATTTTTCTTAGCAACCCCTTTTCAGAAAAAAATTCAAAAAAAAGCGTCGAATGATTAAATCTCACTCAAACGCTTATTTTTAGCACTCAGTTGTTAACTTCAAGTAGCAAATAGGCAATCAATATGTGTCTATCCAAGACTCTTCAAAGCTGGTGATATCAAGATCCAGTGATTGCGCCGCTTCGATTTGCTCGATAGCCTCCAATTCTTTATTTACACTGCTCATCGTCAGTGTGTTGTTGTCTAACTCAAACACTTGGCGTTGCGTGGTGTAATAGAACTTAAGCGTATTGAGCGCTTTTACATTGTCATTGCTCGCGGCTGCTTTAATGCTTTTTAGTTTACGAAAGATTTTGTTGTGCAGTTGCTTGAGTTTCCAAACGTACAGCACTTCTTCCATGTATGGTCGAGTTTTAATGTGATTCAATAAAGAGAGGGAAGTTGCAACTGCGAGAACGACACCAATCAAATTCCAATGGAAATTGCCCGTTGATTGTTCTGGTACGACTTCAGTGTTGCCAAACAAAACAATCAACAAGGTACTAAAGGCAAGAGAGGAGATGGCGAGCAACGCAACAAAACCGCCAATCACAAGGTTTACTTTCTTTTTATAAATGTCTTTATTTATCTGTTTGATTTCCATATACCGCTCCTAACAGGTTACCTCTATTTTAACCAGCGCACTCCGCACGACAATCGAAGCTTTGTAAGTAAGTTCACATTTGCTATTAAACTCGCATCCCTTCCCTGCTTGGGTATATACTTCCGCGCATTCACTCTTCCTATATAGAGGCTAAATTCATGCGCTCTTTTGTTTTACGAGCTCGCGCGGCGCCAACCACCAGCAAAGCACTGTTAGAAGGTGTTGGTAATGAAGCGCATACAGAGATTCTTGCTCATACCATGATGAACACTATGTTCGTTGCTCAATCACACCGTGAAGATGTGGTTGTTCACTTGGTTTTGGAAAGCACAAAAGACTTCTCACGCACCATTACTATTCGCTCCAACGACATCACCAACATTGGCGGCTTCCATGAGTCAACCTTGATTGCAGCAGTGGCTCGCGCTTTGGATGCTTCGGTTGGTATGGGTAAAGAGCAGCTTCGTGAAGTTGAACCCGGTATTACGGTTCGTACAGTGAGCTTTGAACGCTTGGTGCAAGAACTGGCGGAAGACCACCAACTTTATATGTTGGACAAGAAAGGCGAATTTGTTCGTGACGCAGAAATTGGTGAAAATCCATGTTTCTTACTAACCGATCACATTCCGATGCCGAAGAAGTCGTTCAACAGCTTAAAGCGCCTTGGCACAGAGAAGATCAGCTTAGGTCCTAAGATGCTTTTCGCTTCTCAGTGTGTAGTATTGATCCACAATGAGTTGGACATACGCGAATTCTAGTTATTCGCGCACACGTTGCTAGATAATGAAAGAGGACTCTATTGAGTCCTCTTTTTGTTTCTATAGTAATGCTAAGTTTACTTACCACCAATGCTCAAACGAGCAAAACGAACGTCTGGCGAGAAGAAAGTTCGGCTATCGTTAATTAGCTGAGTATCACCTACAGCCTCAACTTCTTGCAGCATATTGTAGAAGTTACCCGCTACCGTGATCCCACGAACTGGTTGAATGCGCTTACCATCACGGCACAAGAAACCACTCGCGCCAAATGAGAAATCACCACTCACTGCATCCGCACCAGAATGGACACCTTGAAGTTCGACTAACTCTAGGTACTCACCCGCTTTTACTTCTGACGCACTGCTGTTACCCGTCGCAATCACTTTGTGATTCGCTGATACGTCTAGGCTCGATTTTGCACCGCGAGCGGCACTTGCTGTCGAGACTGCGCCCAAGTAACTTGCGGTCTGGCTGTTATGTAGCAAGGTTTTCAACTCACCATTAGCAATCATGACATTATCTTGAGTAGCGAAGCCTTCACTATCAAAACTCGCGATTGCCATACCATTTGGCATGTAAGCCGTATCAGTAAAGGTAATTAAATCACTCGCAACACGTTGACCAAGCTTGTCACCCAGTGGCGTAATGCCTTTCATCGCGCTTACGCCAGAGAAAGCACTGCCGAAAGCACCGAATAAACTTGCTAGCGCATTGATGTGGAAAATAGCAGGGTAGTTACCTGTCGCAACCGGAGCGCCTTCCAGAAGATCACGAGCAAGGTTGTAGCCACCTTCTATACAGTAAGCTGGATTCAACTCATCAAAACGGCGACCAAGTGACATTCTACCCGCCATTGACTGTTTGCCGTCTTTTTCAAACAAGGTATACGCGTAACAAGTGAACGAGCGCTCGAAGTGTTGACACAATGTGCCTTGAGTATTGGCAATGATCAGTTGTGTTTCGCCATCGCTGTAACCATTGTAAGGTGCGCTAGAAGCGTGAGGCAGAGCCACTACGCCTTGCTCAAGTGCGAGAGACAGTTCAATTTTTTCATCAACCGAAGTTGTGTCTTCTTGAGCAATCTCAGCCACGTCAGTCGTGATTTGGCTGTTCACACAACTAATGGTCTGATGTTCATCTTGCTTGGAAAAACGAGCGCTTTGCAGTGCATTAGTCAGCATCAAATCTAAGCTTGGTTGTTCTAACGACTCAGAATAGCTCGTTGCAACACGCGCATCTTTCACAACACGAACACCCAGCACTTGGCTTGAACTTACTTTGTACTCATCCAGCTTTCCTTGGTTCGCTTTCAGAGAAAAGCTGCTGTTGCGGTTTACAATGACGTCCGCTTCTGCACCTTGGCGTTTTGCTTCTGATAGGACGTAATCAACCGCATTGAGAAGTTGTTGTTCTTGGCTCATTAGTTACCGCCTCCTACCAGAATGTTA
The DNA here is from genome assembly GCF_033344235.1 of Vibrio sp. Vb1554. Classification (NCBI taxonomy): domain Bacteria; kingdom Pseudomonadati; phylum Pseudomonadota; class Gammaproteobacteria; order Vibrionales; family Vibrionaceae; genus Vibrio; species Vibrio sp. Vb1554. Next base: position 3,346 of record NZ_JAWPOJ010000017.1, read on the forward strand.
TCGACTTTCAGCGTTGGCTGACCGACTGTTGTTGGTACTGAACCACTTACTGAACCACACATGCCCGGCGCAAGCGCCATGTCTCTGCCGACCATGCTGATTTCTTTCAACACTTTTGGACCCGTGCTGATCAGCGTTGCTGTTTTCAGAGGTTTGGTGATTTTGCCATTTTCAATGAGGTAAGCTTCACGAACAGCAAAGTTAAACTCACCCGTACCCGGTTGAACCGAACCACCACCCATCTTCTTCGCATAGATACCACGCTCGATGCCTGCCAGCATGTCATCAAGTGAATGCTCGCCTTCTTCGATAAAGGTGTTACGCATACGCGAGGTTGGTGCAAACTTGTAGTTTTGACGACGACCAGACCCCGTAGGTTCGTAACCTGTCTTCATGCCACCCATTTTATCGACCATAAAGCTGGTTAGCTTACCGTCTTTGATCAACTGAGTGCGCTGAGTCTTCATACCTTCATCATCAACGTGAATCGAGCCCCATTCGTTGGTCATGGTGCCATCATCGACTGCGTTCACCGCGGTGTGAGCAACCATTTCGCCCATCTTGTCGTGGAATACTGAAGCTTTCTTCGCAACTGAAGTGGTTTCTAGTAAGTGACCACACGCTTCGTGGAAGATTACGCCGCCAAAGCCGTTACCAATTACCACTGGCATTTCACCCGATGGACAAGCATCCGCGCCAAGTTTTACCAACGCTTGTTGCGCGATAGTTTGACCTAGCTCTTTGGCATCAAGCTGTTCACTGAATTCCCAACCAGCAAGAGCGCCAGGACCTTCCATACCAGAAGACTGCTCATTACCTTTTTGAGCGACGGTATTACCAGCAACTCGGATGTAATGACGAGTATCGTCAACGTGTAGACCTTCTGAGTTGAAGATAGACACTTGTTGTTCACGCTGAAGCACGCTGCCAATAAACTGGCTGATATGCTCACTCTCAGCACGTGCGGCTTGGTCAACTTTCAATAGAAACGCGATTTTTGAATCTAGGTTAGCATCCTTACTTAGTGGCATGCGGCAACCATGTTGGATTGGGTAGCGGTTCAAATTCAAAGAACCCGCTGACGCGATTTGCTCACGCTTGTCTTTTGCAGCAAGCAGCGAGGTTACGCGCTTTAGTTCGGCTTCATCTGTGCTGTTGGTGTAACCGTAAAGCACCTTATGACCGAAAAAAAGACGAATACCGATACCAAAATCGATACCCGAGTTAACCTTATCCACTTCACCAGATGCGATCTGGACAGTGTTGGTTTGGTGATGTTCAACGAATAGTTCAGCGAAATCAGCCCCCAAAAAGAGCGCATGATCGATCACTGACTTCGCTGTTACAGAATTAAGCATGAAGTCTCCTTGCTCGATGATCGTCTTAGCCATCCTAATTAACTGTGAAAAAGTTCAACAAAGTTAAATTGGCAATACGTTAAATTTTAACAGTTTTTTAACCTTGTTTTGTGCTAATCCTTGCTTAACGAGACCACGATTATTTATTAAATATTCCAGGTTCTGCTCATTCACCAGAGCGTTGCACTAGTAAATTCCACCCAGCAAACCATTTAGGTGCTTACTTTATCACTCACCTCGCATAATTGAATACTCATTATAATTACGCTCAAAAAACGTATCCCTTCCGCAATGGTCCTGCTATCATCCGAACGAAATAGTCGGGGGGCCACACGACAAGTGTTGGCTGAGATCGAAATTCGAGACCCGTTGAACCTGATTCAGTTAGCACTGACGTAGGGAACTATGCACACTTTGCCTTTCGTCGCCCCTCTTAGGTAAGCGATAGCGATCGAAAAATCGATCTATCTGCAACGGTCAAAGTCAGTTCCTATACGTCTTGTAGTAGGAGCGACCATGACGCAGCAATCACAACCTCATTCACATCACACGCCAGCCTTGCCTACCCCTATCGTATTGACCATCGCGGGCTCAGACAGTGGTGGCGGTGCAGGTATTCAAGCCGACATCAAAGCGATGTCCGCAACCGGCAGTTTTGCTTGCTCGGTAATCACGGCGATTACTTCGCAAAATACCCAAGGCGTTTCTGCGATTTTCCCCATTCCTCTCGACCATGTAGAGAGCCAACTTGATGCAGTATTTACCGACCTCAACATCGTTGCAGTCAAAGTGGGCATGCTGGCAGATTCCAACATCATCAAAGTCGTTGCAGACAAAATTAAGCAATACCAGCCAAAACACCTCGTGATTGACCCTGTAATGGTGGCCACTAGCGGTGATCTATTACTGGAACAGTCGGCAATCAGCACTTTAAAAGAAGAATTGATTCCGCTCGCAGACATCATTACCCCTAACCTACCCGAAGGCGCAGCATTGACGGGTAAGCCAATGCCTCAATCAGAATCTGAAATGAACGATATGATTACCGACCTTCGTGCGCTTGGCGCCAAAGCTATTCTGCTCAAAGGCGGTCACCTTGAAGAAAATGAAAACAGCAACGATCTGCTTATCATGCAAGACAGTGCCGAGTTAATCAGCGCTAAACGCTTTCCAACCAAAAACACTCATGGCACAGGCTGCACGCTGTCTTCTGCTATCGCGTCTTATCTTGGCCAAGGCAACAACCTACACAAAGCGGTGCACCTGGGTAAGCAGTACATCAGCCAAGCTATCGCACACGCTGATGAATTGGATGTAGGTAAAGGCCATGGCCCTGTGAACCACTTTTTTGCGGGTCATACTTATGTTCGCTAACGCGATTGGCATTCAGCTTTCCGATGCTAGTCTGCGATACAAAGATAGCCAAACACCGACTTTAGCAGGAATGAACATGACCATTCCCGTCGGTAAATGGACGGTATTACTCGGACGAAGTGGCTGCGGGAAAACCACAATATTGCGTTACTTAGCTGGCCTGCTGGATGACCAAGTTGACTGGCATGGCGAACTCATCACAACGGATGGCGCTGCACTGCATGACCGTATCGCTTACATGGCTCAGCAGGATTTATTGCTACCGTGGTTGAATGTGTTAGACAACGTCTGCCTCAGTTCTCGATTTTCTCAAGAGCAAGCACCAGAGAAAAATAGACAACGTGCACTGATTTTACTAAGCCAAGTGGGACTCGCCGATTACGCGGATGCTAAGCCAGCTCAGCTCTCTGGCGGCATGAGACAACGTGTTGCCCTTGCTCGCACTCTGATGCAAGACAAGCCTCTAGTTCTGATGGATGAGCCTTTCTCTGCACTGGACGCGGTTACTCGTCATAAGTTGCAAACCTTGTCTGCCGAATTGCTGAAAGATAAGACGGTTGTTCTGATTACCCACGACCCACAAGAAGCGGTGCGATTAGCTCACCAACTCTATGTGTTGCAAGGCACACCTGCGCAAGCTCAGCACTTGGTCGTTCCAGACTCCAAGCCGCCCCGAGTTCTCGATGGAGAGTGCGCCGCGCTTCAACAAGCGATTTTGGATCAATTGGAGAAAGACTATGAGTGATATGACTCAGTACAACTCCGTTTCGGCACGTATTAGTAAAAAAGAACGCGTGACCCATCCGGCTCTGCGCTTAGTTATCAGCACAGCGGTGATCTTGGGATTGTGGCAGTTGGTCGTGGTGATATTCGACATGCCAAGCTTCATCTTACCTTCACCAATTGAAGTGCTGGATAGATTGGTCACTCGTTACGATGTCCTGCTCAAACATACTTGGGTTACCGCGCAAGAGATCTTATTTGGCTTGGCGCTTGGATTATCGATGGGTTTGCTGTTCGCATTGCAAATGCTGATGTTCGAGCCGCTGAAGCGTTGGTTATTGCCTATTCTGATTGCTAGCCAAGCGATCCCTGTGTTCGCCATCGCGCCAGTGCTCATGCTTTGGCTGGGTTACGGCATTGCATCAAAAGTAGTCATGGCGGCGATCATCATCTTTTTCCCCGTCACGACATGTTGCTATGACGGCTTGCGCAATACGCCAACAGGTTACCTCGACCTTGCCAAGACCATGGGCGCGTTTAAATGGCAGCTACTTCGTCATATTCAATTGCCAGCCGCACTACCAACTTTAGCCTCAGGTATTCGTGTTGCCGTCGTTATTGCGCCAATTGGAGCAGTGGTCGGTGAGTGGGTAGGTTCAAGCGAAGGCTTGGGTTATCTGATGCTCCAAGCCAACGCTCGCATGATCATTGACGAGATGTTTGCGGCGCTGTTTATCCTCGCCGTACTGTCTATCTCACTCTACTTCATCACCGATAAGTTATTGAAAAAAGCCATCCCTTGGGAAAGCAAATAATTACAGAAAATAACCAAAGAAAATTGGGAAAGCAAATAATTACAGAAAATAACCAAAGAAAATTGGGAAAGAAAAGGAAGAACCCCGTGAATAAAAACAAACTTATGAGCGCTGCTGCTCTACTCGCTTCAGTGGTATCAACCAACGTTCTTGCCGCTGAAAAAGAGATGACACTGATGTTGGATTGGTTCGTCAATCCAAACCATGGTCCTATCGTGATTGCCAAAGAGCGTGGTTACTTCAAAGAGCAAGGTTTGAAGGTCAACATTCAGGAGCCGGCAGATCCAAGCACGCCACCTAAGTTGGTCGCGGCGGGTAAAGTCGACATGGCGATTTCTTACCAACCAAGCCTAACCATCGATGTCGCGGCTGGTTTGCCACTAATCCGCTCTGCGACTTTGATTGCTACGCCACTCAACACGTTGATGGTGTTGGACAACGGTAAGAATGAAAACCTTGGCGACTTAAAAGGCAAGAAGATCGGTATTGCGATCGCAGGCAACGAAGAAGCGACAATCGGCACCATGCTAGCGCAAGAAAACGTGAAGTTTTCTGACGTACAAATCATCAACGTAGGTTGGGCGCTGTCTTCGTCTCTTGCGTCTGGCAAGGTGGATGCGATTTGGGGCGGTCTACGTAACTTCGAAACCAACCAACTGGCACTAGAAGGTTATAAAGCTAAGGCCTTCTTCCCTGAAGAACACGGCGTGCCAGCGTATGACGAGTTAGTCTTCGTAGCCAATGCAAAAAACTACGACAAAGAAGCCATCAAGGCATTCAACAAAGCACTAGAGCAAGCGACCACTTACATCGTTAACCATCCAAAAGAGTCGTGGAAAGAGTTCGTGGCTTATTCACCAGACACGCTCAACAACGAGCTTAACCAACGCGCTTGGAACGACACGCTAACTCGTTTCGCTCTTCGTCCATCCGCAGTAGATCTGAAACGCTACGATGATTATGCGCAGTTCATGTATTCACAAAACATCATCGAAACACTGCCAAAAGCGAAAGATTACGTACCGAGCTTTGACTAATTCTACTGACCTTAGGATCTAAGCCTAGGGTCTTTTGATAACGAGATACTCATAATGAAATACCAAGATTTGATCGACGCTTGCCGCCAAGATTGGCAAGAATACACTGAGCATGCTTTCGTGCAGCAATTGGCGCAAGGCACTCTGGCTCAGCCTTGTTTTCTGCATTACCTAAAGCAGGATTTTCTTTTCCTAAAGCAGTACGCACGAGCTTACGCATTAGCGATCTACAAAGCACGTACTTTGGATGACATGCGCCGTGCCCTACCAAGCGTACACGCATTGCTCGATTCTGAAATCGCCCACCACGTGACTTACTGTGAGCAATGGGGACTGACAGAATCCGACTTAGAAAACGAGCCAGAAGATTTCGGCACTGTGGCTTACACCCGTTACGTATTAGATGCTGGCATGACGGGCGATCTTGTTGATCTATACGCGGCACTAGCGCCATGCTCCATCGGTTATGCCGTAATCGGTAAGGTGCTGATTGAAGATGAAAAGACCGTAATCGAAGGCAACCCATATGCAAGTTGGATCAACCTCTACGGTGGTGAGGAATTCCAATCTGGTGTCGCAAAAGGGGCAGAACACTTTAATCAGTTGCTAGCAGAAATTGATATCAACAGCCAGCGCGGTCAAAACCTGATTCAGGTATTCAAAACCGCAACGCGTATGGAAGTAGCATTCTGGCAACAAGGTCTGAACGCTCAGCAAGATTAATCGGAGAGTCTCATGTTAATTGAACAAATCACCCAAGCATTAACCGCAGTACGCCAGCAAAAGCCGTTAGTCGTCAACATCACTAACTACGTGGTGATGAATAACACAGCAAACGCACTATTAGCGATCGGCGCTTCTCCAATCATGGCGCACTCCAAACAAGAGATGGCAGAGATGATGTCGTTCGCTGGCGCACTGGTTATCAACATCGGTACCCTAGACAGCGTTTGGACACCGCGCATGAGCTATGCCGTAGAGCAAGCCAATGCCAACGGTAAAATCGTTGTACTCGACCCTGTCGGTTGCGGAGCAAGCTCACTACGTACCGAGACATCACGTGAGATCGCACGCCTTGCCGACAAGTTGATCATTCGTGGTAACGCCTCAGAAATCATCGGTCTCGCTGGCGAACAAGCACAAAGCAAAGGCGTCGATGCGTTAGACAGCAGCGACGCAGCACTTGGCGCAGCGAACTTCTTAGTTTCAGAGTATGGTGCAAGTGTGGTGATTTCTGGCGAGACTGATTACATCATCACGAAAGAGCAAACTGTGCAGCTAAACAACGGTCACGAGATGATGCCATACGTAACCGGAATGGGCTGCACACTAACGGCACTGACGGGTGCTTTCGCTGCTGTTGGTGATCACTCCGGACTTGCTGCCGCGGCGGTACTGGGCGTTGTGGGTGAAATTGCGGCTGAGCAAGCGCGAGGGCCAGGTAGCTTGCAAATGCATCTTTTGGATGATCTTTACCAACTGGATGAAGAAACACTGGCAACACGCCTTAAATTACAAGTGAGATAAATCTCTTCTCAATGCTTTAAACGCCTCTCACTCCAACGAAAGTGGGAGGCGAAAGGAAACACAATGAACACCTATCGTTTGTATTTGGTCACCGACGACCAACAAGATTTATCCACTCTCAAACACGTTGTAAGAAAGGCGGTAGAAGGTGGGGTCACCATGGTACAAGTCCGCGAAAAACACGGCGATGTGCGTGCGTTTATCGAACGTGCTCAAGCCGTGAAAGACATCCTTAAAGATACCAATGTGCCTTTGATCATCAATGACCGCGTTGATGTTGCACTGGCAGTTGATGCCGATGGGGTTCACCTCGGGCAATCAGACATGCCCGCAACTATCGCTCGTGAGTTGATTGGACCAAACAAAATCCTCGGCTTATCCATCGAAAATGAAGAGCAGCTTGCAGAAGCGGACTCTCTTCCGATTGATTACATCGGCTTGAGCGCAATCTTCGCGACGCCGACCAAAACCAACACCAAGAAGTTCTGGGGTATTGATGGCTTGAAGATGGCGTTAGAGACGACTTCACTGCCGATTGTTGCCATTGGCGGCATTAACGAAAGTAACATTCCGCAACTCAGCGCCACTGGTGTTCATGGCTTAGCTTTGGTTTCAGCGATTTGCCACGCAGAAGATCCAAAAGCCGCATCAGAATATTTATTAGGGTTGATGAGCTAACCTTGCTCACGCCTGAACAAAGCGCTTATGGATGAGCGCGTTTGCCTTTCAGTACTTTCAACAACCTCTCCTTTCACAACGAAGAGCTGCAATGTCACTTTCACGCTCGAATTGACAGAGCGTTGATAAGTTTTTCACGCCAGATAACGTAAGATAAGCCCCTTATTTTCACGTGGTTGAATAACCCTCAATAAAAACAAAACGCTCTCAATGAAAACCAAAAAATATGGATTGATGATGCTCGCCTTGTTTGTTCTTGGCATCATCCCAATGTCGCTGTTTGGCTCTTATCACAATCTCACTTCACAGGTGCCGGAAAGTCTGGGTATTACTTTTACTTTGCTCACAGATTCTGCTGGTAGCAAAGGCTTTTTAATTACGTTAACACTGCTACTGCTTTCTTTATTTCGCTTTAAACCAAGTCGCATTGAGTGGATACAAAAACTCTCAATGTTAGGGTTGTTACTGGTGATTGGTTTTGCCAGCAAAACGGGGCTAAAACTGATGACAGAAAGCCCGCGTCCCTACACGGAATTGCTCGCAGCAGAACAATTGATTGAGCACCCAGACGCGTTTTATCAGTTGGATACAAAGCAGCAAGCCAACGTAATTAACCAGATTTCTGAACACGTCAGTGATTGGCGAACGCGCCATTGGCAAGGCGAGAAAGACTATTCTTTCCCATCCGGCCATACGATTTTCGTTTCGATTTGTTTGGCTTTCTTTGGCGGGTTGTTCTTACAGAACAAGTGCTATATCTCTGCACTGTCATTATGGATGTGGGGAATGAGCGTCGCATATAGCCGCTTATGGCTGGGGATGCATCGCCCTGAAGATTTAATAGGCTCAGTCTTGTTTGTCGCGATTGTATTTACTTTACTCCCGACATTTCAAATTAAGAAACAGATGCCATTTGTTTCTCTCGCTTCGCGCTAATGTGAACGATTACTAGATAAAAAAGAAGCCAGCGATTCGCTGGCTTCTTGCTTTAAAACGCTACTTTTTTCTAACCATTTCTTGGTGGTTCAAACGCTGTTAGTTCTAATTCTGGGCCAGTGTATTTTTCAATACGAACCAGCGCCGAGTTCGCCGCACAGCCGTTTGCAAGTCGAGAGGTCGGAATATCCAACGTTAACACGTTACAACCGCCGTTCTTACAAATGCCGGTTTTCGGATCCAGATCCGGCCAGCCGCCTTCATGAATACACACTGAACCTTGCTTGATTCGGTCAGTCACTTCTGCACCTACCAATACTTGGCCACGGTTGTTAAACGCACGAACTAAATCGCCCGTTTTAATACCACGCGCTTTCGCATCTTCAGGGTGAATCCAAATAGGTTCACGGTTTGCAATTGCGTACTCTTCGCGAATCTTCGCGTAGTTAAACTGGCTGTGTAGACGATGCGCTGCGTGCGCGGTCATTAGCTGCAACTCGCCGTCTTTTGCATTGCCAGTGTACTCGGTTGGTGCCATCCACGTTGGGTGTGGAGGACAGTCTTCCAACTGATAACCTTCAATGGTTTTCGAGAAGATTTCGATCTTACCACTTGGTGTACCGAGTGGATTCATGATCGGGTCTTCACGGAAATCTGCGTAACGAACAAACTGTGCGTTCTTCTCGTTCCACTTCATCTCGATCAGTTGGTTATCTTCCCAGAACTTGCTGAAGTTCGGCATTGCTACGCGAGAGCCACGGCCACCTTGTTGCGCCGCCTTGTAGAAGCCGTACAGCCATTCCATTTCGGTTTTACCTTCAGTGTATACGTCACGGCCACCCGGAGCTAGCATCTCTGCCATGTCCGCGAATACATCGAAGTCATTACGCGCTTCACCTTGCGGCTCAACCACTTGCTTCATTGGCACCAAGTGTTGGTTACTGTAGTCACCCGTCATCGTTAAGTCGTTACGCTCGAACGATGTGGTGATTGGCAGAACAATGTCCGCGTGCTTCGCAGCCGCCGTCCAGTAAGGCTCTGAAATCACGATCAGTTCAGGCTTTTGCCATGCTTTAATCAAGCGGTTGGTATCTTGGTGGTGAGTAAAGTTCGCACCACCGGCCCACCAAATCATCTTGATGTCCGGGAACGTCAGTTCATGACCGTTATGATGGTAGGATTGACCTGGGTTTTCCAACGCCTCGACAATACGCGCTACAGGGAAGCTTTGCACCGCGCCAGACACCGCCCAGTCGTTCCCCGCAGAAGAGCCGCCACCCAGCGATGCCGAAATCGCAGGAAGTACGCCAGCATCACGAGCAGGGTTACCACCGTTTGAGTAGTGGTAAGAGAAACCAAAACCACCGCCCGGTAAACCGATTTGACCCAACATCGTTGCCAGTGTAACCAGCATCCAGTGACGCTGCTCACCGTATTGTTGGCGCTGCATGCCCCAACCCGCCATCAGCATGGTGCGGTTTTTACTGAAGATGTCAGCCAGTAGCTCAAGTTGCTTCGCAGGTACGCCACAGATTTGTGATGCCCATTCTGCTGATTTTTCTACGCCGTCTTCTTCGCCCATCAGGTACGCTTCAAACTTGTCGTAACCTGCGGTGTATTTATCGAGGAAGGCTTTATCGTGCTTACCTTGTTTCACTAAGGTGTGTGCGATGCCCATCATCATTGCCACGTCGGTCATTGGGTGAGGAGCAATCCACTCCGCATTCTCACCAAAGAACTCGATGGTTTCAGAACGAATAGGGTCAATCGCAATGACCGTCTTGCCTGATTTTTTCAATTGATGGAAGAACTCAAGACCAGCACAGTCTGTTGAGCTCCACGCGATTTTTAGAGTGTTGATCGGGTTTAAGCCCCAAAGCACAACCACATCGCTGTGCACTAATACCACTGGGTACGTAGTTTGTTGCTCGTACACTTCGATAGAGCCCACAACGTGCGGCATGATGACCTGCGCAGCACCCGTTGAGTAGTCACCCAAGTGGCCTGAATAGCCGCCCGCCATGCTCATGTAACGTTGCAGCAAGGTTTGTGCTTTGTGCAGCACGCCACTTGAACGCCAGCCGTAAGAGCCTGCAAACACAGAAGCCGGGCCGTATTCTTTGCGAATTCGCATGTGCTGTTCGTGGATCAGCTTGTAAGCCTCATCCCAAGACACACGCACAAACTCATCACTACCGCGCACACCTTCTGGCGACGATGGGTTTGCCAAGTAGCCTTTACGTACCATTGGGTACTTCACACGCGCCTTGGTATGCACTTGGTCAGGCCCAGTAGTTTGTAGACTATTTGGTACAGTTTGTGGAAGAGCATTAGTAGTCGAAACCAACTTACCATCTTTCACTTCACATAACATTGGGCCCATGCGGCCCGCTGTCAAAATGCCCTTGCCACGCTGGTTTGAAGACGCAACAGACATAGGTGCAAATGAAGTGAATGCCATTGCACCAGCCGCCATACCAGTGCCTTTTAGAAATCCGCGACGGGTCATATTAGTCATAATCTTATCCTTCTATTTATCGTTAGTGACCAACCACATCTTTCGCGTGGTGCTGGAAGAACTTGGTTAGAATTTCTAGGTTCTCGGCTGAAATATCAGTTCGATCACCCATACTTTTCGCTACCGGTCCCCATGCATTCACTGTGAAGTGATTTGAAGGAATTTTCGCGTGACAAGTTGCACAGTAAACGTTGTCCAACTCTTCTGCGTATGACCATACTGGTTCAAGCGTGTCAACAACTGGAGAATCAATAGCGCCAGTTAGAGAAACCGCGCGCCATTCGTTGCCGTAAACATCTGCCTCAAATTCACCAGTTTCAAGCGCTTGTTGGCCTTGCTCTGTTAGCGTTGCTACGATGGCACGTTGACCTTCTCCCATGTAAAGCACTTGCTCTGCGCCTTTCATTTGGAATGCGTTCAACTTAACAGTGCGGTTGTCGCCTTCAGAGCTGATTACTTCCAACTTCGTCGTTGGGTTAATTTTACCCATCTCACCCATTGCGATTTCAGTCACAGGGTAAACAACCTTGGCATTAGGTGATGTTTTTGTGGTGAAGCTCATCAACGTTTCAAATGCCTTGCTGTCTAGCTCTGCTTCTGGTGCAAAGTGCGCCACACCTTTATGACAATCGATACACGTTTGATCGTTTGCTTTCGCGTAAGCGTGCATCTTCGCCGCATCACGTGATTGCTCAAACTCTTCCATTGCATCGAAATCATGACACGAACGACACGTCGCTGAATCATTTTCACGGAACTGAGCCCATACCGTTTCAGCCATATCTTTACGATGTGCTTCATATTTCTCTGGCGTGTCGATCTTACCTGTCACAAATTCATGGTAGATGTCTTTCGACGCGCGAATTTTGGTGATCAGGTAATCCATTGGTTCTTGAGGAATATGACAGTCAGAACATTCCGCGCGAATGCCTTTCGCATTACTGAAGTGCACTGAGCCTTGGTACTCTTTGTAAGGGGTTTCCATAGAGTGGCACGAGAGACAAAATTCAGTATCTGAGGTGTAATGCATTACTGCCGCACTCCCCCCCAAAGTTAACCAGCCCACACCAATGCCGGCAGCAACCAGCAGTGCAACATATCGTTTTTTTATTGACATAATTAGCAACACTTCCAAATAAAATGTAATTATAGGTCGCAAATTACTACTTTATGGGTAGTCCTCTCTTGATCCACATCATTTCCGTGTTGCTCTGTATGCCTCAAGTATGAAATTTTGTTATTTACATCTCAAAGATGAATATATGGCAATAATCCATTACCCAACCAACTATTCACCACATAAATCACTTTTATGAATGCAACTATTTGATTAAACAGATAAAAGGATGAGAGACTGAATCTCCACATTGATGCAGTAAGGACACGCATGTCAGTTTACATCGAGACGCACAGAAGCCAATTAAGACCCATCAAAGCCAGTGACTGGGAACTCTTTCAACGATTACTCTCCGAACAAGAGGTTATTGCGCTCTGTTTCGATCGTCCCAGCGAAACAGAAATAAGAGAAAAATTTGCTTCGCGATTATTACCATGGACCCCAAATAGCCAGCATTGGCTTTGCCTTGTAATACTCGATAAGCAATCTGAACAACCCATCGGCATCACTGGCTTTGCTATTGAAAACGGTAAGGCAGAGGTAGGTTACTTACTTTTGCCGGAATTTCATGGCCAACAGTTTGGAACAGAAACTCTTCAAGCGCTTCTATATTGGGCAACCTCGACACATAACATCAACCACTTTTCCGCGACGGTCACTGAAGGCAATATTGCGTCAGAACGTGTCCTGATAAAATGTGGTTTCGAACTCATTGAGGTCATTCCAGACGCATACCAAATTGGTGGCAAACCCTACGCCGATAAAATCTACTCACTACAAAAATAAGGACGTATTTTGAATAAAGTAGTCATCATTACCGGCGCAAGCCGAGGCATTGGAGCCGCAGCGGCGAAAAAGCTGGCCGGGCAAGGCTATCGCGTTTGCGTTAATTACCGCACTCAGCAAGAGGCCGCCGACCAAGTTGTGGCAGAAATACAAGCAAACGGTGGCAAAGCGATTGCCATCGCCGCAGACGTAGCCGATGAGAAGCAAGTGCTCTCCTTGTTTGATGAAACAGAACGTGAATTTGGTGCAGTGACGCACTTGGTCAACAACGTTGGCATCCTATTTACTCAATCGCCTTTGTCAGAAATCAGCTTGGAACGCTTTCAGAAAGTAATGAACACCAATGTGAATAGCTGTTTTCTCTGCTGTCGAGAAGCGGCGAAGCGATTCAGTGCAGGCGGTGCAATTGTGAATGTCTCCTCTGGAGCGTCGCGCTCAGGCGCGCCATTTGAGTATGTCGATTACGCCACATCAAAAGGCGCGATGGATACCTTAACTAAAGGGCTCTCGCTAGAGTTGGCAGAGCGCAATATTCGCGTCAATGGCGTTCGACCTGGTTTCATTTACACTGATATGCATGCCGACGGCGGAGAACCAAACCGAGTAGATAGACTCAGCCCTCAAATTCCTCTTAAACGCGGTGGCACGGTAGAAGAAGTGGCAAATGCGATCGCTTGGCTATTAAGTGACGAAGCCTCTTATGTCACAGGATCATTTATCGATATTGCAGGGGGCAGATAGAATGCAAGTCCATATCCGACAAGCGATTCCCGATGATTTAGACGGAATTTTTCAGCTTAATTTTCAAATTAATTCACTGCATTTTGCGAATGCGCCAGAAGCCTTTGTTGCGCCTTCAGAAGCTGACCGTGAATTTCTTGCACAAGCACTAGAGAACAAAGAGCGACTCTTTTTGATTGCCGAACGCGAACAGCAAATTCTCGGCTTCTTAACCGCGATGATCACCCAAAACGACACCATCAGTTTTCTGATCAAAGACCCAATTTGTCGCGTGGGAACAATTGTTGTCGATGAAGCGCAAAAGCAGCAAGGAATCGGCCGCCAACTGCTCCAAGCCTGTGAGCAATGGGCGCGCGATGCCAATGCCACACAAGTTCGATTGGAAGTGATGGAATTCAATCAGCCAGCACAGCGCTTTTACGATAATCAAGGTTTTAAAACTAACTCACGCATTATGCTGAAACATTTGTAACGATAACGACAATTAAGCGCTTTTCACGACTAAACCCACCTAAATCGCATTTATCGATGCAATTTACCCCCTGATTTTAGAAAAAGACGATATGATGTGCGGATAAGGAGATTCGAACATGATTTATCTTTTCGATTGGGGGAACACCTTGATGGTAGATTTCCCTCACGCACAAGGAAAAATGTGCGATTGGGAACACGTAGAAGCAGTTCCTCAAGCCAGAGAAACACTGGCAATACTTTCCCAAAATCATCCCATCTACATTGCGACCAGTGCATCTGATTCCAACATGGAAGAGATTCAGCGTGCATTTGTTCGCGTCGACTTAGACCAATACTTAAATGGCTATTTTTGTTTTGCCAACCTCGGTATCGCTAAAAACCAGCCTGAGTTTTATCTCGCCATCGCAAAACAGTTAGGGGTTAACGTAAGTGGAATAACCATGGTTGGCGATTTACCTCACAAAGATATTTACCCTGCGATGAAAGCGGGCGTAAACACAATTTGGTTTAACCCAACGGGCGCTGATGCACCAGCCGAAGCCATTCCTAACCAAATTCGTTGTTTATCTGAGCTTATCCCCTAACCGTTACTAACCTGCACTAATCAAGGAAGATGAATGCAAATCAGATCCATCAAGGTGAGCGATATCGCGCGCTTCACCGCGCTGTGGAATCGAGTGTACTCCGAAGGGGAATTTTTGATTTCTCCGGCACCCGATAACGCAACGCTTCGCAGAATCCTGCAACGTGTGGAAAACGAGTCCATCCCTCAGTTTGTCGCGTTTGACCGCCAAAAACTTATCGGTAGTGTTGAAATCTACCCAGCTGAGATGTGCGGTTACGAAAGAGGGCAACGCCTTCGCGTCGGTATTCTTGGTATTCACATCGACAAAAACTACCGAGGCAAAGGATTGGGGCGGAAACTATTGGCAGTCGCGATCGCACGTGGTTGGGAATTTGGTTACGACCAAATCGCACTCTACGTATACACAACCAACACACCAGCGATTGCTTTGTATGAACGGTTTGGATTTGAACATCAGGGAGAACTTGGGGAAGTGACCTTGCCAAATGGTAAAGTCTTGATGAGTCAAAAAATGATATTGTATAAAGCGCAAAGCCGTTCGAAAAGCCCAGATTTGTAGAGTCACGATAACCGTTGTTCGCAACACTTATTCGGGGTTAACACCCTTGCGTCACATGCCCTCGAACAATTGAATCGTTAGAGGCTTGATTCACGTAGTAGAAATAGCATGCTTCTTCTGCCAGTGTGTAACCTTGCGGCCAAATGTACACCACGCGATCAACACCCGATTTATCTAAGAACTGATAATCAGGAATAGCGACAAAATGAGCACTGTTTGGGTGCTGCTGACCGATGATGCAAAAATCACTGCCTTTGCACGGCACGTCAATTTTCGAATAACCTCTGGCTGGTAGATCGATTTCTAACAAAGCTCGAATACTATCGGCACTCGCTTCTGGCATGCCTTTGCGTGTTTTGACATGTCGGTCAATGTAGTGAACGTGCTCTTGGCCGTAAGCGTTATCAATCACAGCTTGAGCATGAAAGAATTTGAGAGCCGTACCCAAAGAAGACTGAGAACTGTGCAGCATCGCAGCGTATGCTTGGCGATGAATATCGAGTAGTACTGGTAAAGCAGCTAATGCGATGAAAGCCAAAGTGGTAAGCACTATGGTGATTTCCATCAGCGTAAATCCCTTTGATTTCACGTTTCTTATCTCAACTAGCCCAAGACAATAGCCCCACATCCATGTGAGACCGAGCCAATATATCGCCAATTTTTTACGATTAAAGACCCAAAGGGTAAGAAGAGACAAACACCACGCAAACTTGAGAACAGCACCCAAAGAGCAGTGTAACAAAACGATGCTATGTGTCAGATATTAGACGACTTTTACTCTCTAGTTACTGAGTAAAGGCACATTATTTCGCACCAGACCACGACGAACATTCGTGCACATTTTGCCAAAACGACGAATCTCATCGAACTGCGGAACAATGCCGCGCTCCATGGCTGACTCCCAATAAGTGACTTCTGAATCGACCATTTCCAACAATTTCTTCGGACAGCCAATGCACTGCCCTTCTGGTCCACATACAAACGTTTCTGGTTCATAAATTGGTAGTTCCGCTTTTACTTGCTCGATGATGCTACGCATGGCGGTCATTCGATCTGGCTTTACCTTCATCATTCTGCTCCACGGATTAAGATGAAGCAGATTGTACCCACTGGTACGCAAATGTCCCTACCCAATTTAGGTATATTCTGTTTGAATCGATTTCTTTATCGTCAGATCCGGCTTTTTAACCACCAAATACACCGCCGTAGCTGCCAGTACGAAACCAGAAATCCCCATCCAATCAAATGACTCTCCAAACGCGAGCCAAGCCTGAATCGCCGTCGTTGGCGGCACCAGGTAGAATACAGAAGCTACGCTCGATGCTGCACCGTTCTTAACCATGTACAACAGCAGTAGAATAGCTACACAAGAGAGCACGACGACCAACCACAACACAGTCAAAATAAACTCCAGTTCCCACTGCACTTGCATGGTTTCAAACTGCATCGCAACGGGCAGAAACATGATGAGCGCGGCCAAATATTGCACCGTCGCACCACCGACCATATCCACTTGTTGGCAATGTTTTTTCTGATAAAGCGTCCCTAGCGTGATACCAACCAAAGCCAACAAACACAAACCAATGGCCAACACTTTATGCTGCTCGGATTGCCACTCCATTTTGCCCATCAACACCATAGCGATACCGACAAAACCAAGAGCCAAACCCAACCATTGCGAGGGTTTAAATTCCTCACGAACAAACACCACCAGCAAAGCCGCGGTTAAAATCGGTTGAATACCCACCAGCAACGAACTCAACCCCGCAGGCATACCTAAGGCGATAGCGAAATAAGTACCGCCCAGATAGAAACCGTGGATCAATGCACCAACCACACAGCTGTGCCATAAATCTTTTCCTGTCGGCAACCTTCTACGCAATACCGCCACAAGAACCAAAAACAATAAGACATTGAATGCCATACGGATAGAAAGTAGTGTCGCTGGCTCGGCATATTGCAAACCAAAACGCGCACCAACGAATCCAGAAGCCCAAAGGATGACAAATACAAAAGGGATGGCTCGGATTAACATGATCGCCTCACTCACGCTTGTTTTATGTTTTGAGATACTGCTAATGTAATTAGGTACAGTGTTTTCAAAAAGTGACAGATGGAAGTGTTTTTATGGGTACAGATTTATTGGGAAGCGGTGAAGGGAATAAGTACCTCGTGGTGGAAAAACACCTCAAACAAGCCATCAGTGGTGGCGTTTATCAGGCGGATGATCGACTGCCCTCCATTCGCTCGTTGAGCCAAGAATTAAACGTCAGTAAAAATACCGTGATTCGTGCGTATCAAGAGCTGGAAGCACAAAACTTGGTGTACTCGGTTCCCAAATCGGGTTATCGAGTTAAAGTCGCTTTGCCGACCTCTCGCTCAATTCCGGATCCGACTCGCGTGGATTTGCTCTCGATCTGCAAAGAAATCCTTACTTATCCTGAATACCAAGAGCGTTTGCCTACCGGTTCTGCCCACCCAAACATTGACTCCCCCGCGATCAAAAGCTTGTACGCCGAGATCGGCCGCCACAGCCGCCAGCAAACGCATGTACCGAGCCATTACCAATTACCACCCGGTGATCACCTCTTAATCAAACAACTAGCGAAAATCACACAAGATTTGGGCACGCCAGCCAAGTTGGATGAGATCATGGTGACGCACGGCGCGCAACAAGCCATTAGCCTAGCGCTGCGCGCAACGACACAAAAAGGCGATATCGTCGCGGTGGAGTCCCCTTGCTATTTTGGCAACTTATTGATGCTAGAATCACTCGGCCTCAAAGTGGTGGAAATTCCGAGTTGCCCACGCGACGGTATGTGCCCCGAAGCCTTAGCAAAAGCAATGGCGACATGGGACATAAAAGCGATCATCGTAACGCCAAACTTCACCAATCCAACTGGTGCCATGATGCCGCTAGAAAAGCGTCAACAATTACTATTGGCGTCCGGCAATATTCCTATTATCGAAGACGATGTGTTTGGCGGGTTAAGTTATGATAAGCCGTTGCCAAGCTTGAGATTGCTCGATGACAAGCAACGCGTAATTTACGTAAATTCGTTATCCAAAACGCTCGATTCGCGTTTGAGAATTGGTTGGATGTTGGCGGGGCGATATCGAGATCAAATTGAGCAATATCTACTGTGTGAGAACATGGGCAGTTTGAACCTGATGCAATCCGCCGTGGCAACGTTTCTAACGTCAGGCAAGTATCGAACGCATACTGCGCGAATGGGTCGGGTTTATCAAAACAACATGCGACGATTTATCCAGATGCTTCATCAATACTTGGATGAATACGAACCTCTAAAAAATCGATACCAGATCAACGCCGTACAAGGCTCGTTCTTACTTTGGTTGCGACTGCCCGAAGACACGGACAGCTATGCGTTGTATCAAGCATGCAATAAGCACAGAATCAGCCTACTTCCCGGCACCGTATTTGCCACTCAAGGGCAATATCGGCATTGCGTACGCCTCAGCGTGGCAAACTTTGGTCATGAAACCGATTGGAGTCAAGCGATGCAAACACTGGCAAAATTGATAGCAAAGCATGCCTGTTAACTCGCTCTTGCTAAATGAAATTATGCCGACACACGCAAACAGGTAACAACAAAAAACTCCACGCAAAGGTGGAGTTTTCTCGTATCGTTATCGCCCTCAGTGCGATTTAATTTGCCACATTCTCGCGACGTTTTCGGCTAAATTGGCAACGTTGACGTCGGCCTCTTTCATGGCCTCAGGTAAGCTCATCGCCCTTGGTACACAAGCAAACACCGCATCAATGCCGCACTCATAAACCGCCTGATAGTTGTCGCCCACACAGCCTGCTAATGCAATGACTGGTAAATTACACTGCTTGGCGACCTGAGCAACGCCCATCGGCGTTTTGCCATGTGCGGTTTGATGATCGATTCGACCCTCGCCTGTAAATACGATATCCGCATCCGCAACATGCTGAGCAAGTTTGACCGTTTCAAGCACAATCTCAATTCCCGGTTGCAAACGTGCTGGCGTGTACCCGAGCAAGGCCGCGCCCATACCACCAGCAGCACCCGCCCCTTCACGAGTCAGTACATGCTTACCCGTCGCTTGTTCCGTCAACTCGCCAAACTTGCGCAATGCGTTATCGAGCAGAGTAACGTCTGATACGGTCGCTCCCTTTTGAGGGCCAAAGATAGCCGACGCGCCTTTGTCACCACAGAGTGGGTTATCAACATCGCACGCTACCAACACTTCGCAAGTTGCTAAGCGAGGATCAAGACCAGAAATATCGATGGACGCAAGCGCCGCTAACCCGCCTCCATTTGGGGTAATTGCATGACCAGATTCATCAAGAAACGCCACCCCCAACGCGGTCAACATGCCCACGCCACCATCATTGGTAGCGCTGCCGCCCAAACCAATGATTAAGCGTTGAATGCCTCTGTCTAGCGCGTGTTTGATCAGCTGTCCGGTACCAATGCTACTGGTCAGTTTTGGGTCGCGAGCGTCACTCGGCACAAGGTGCAGCCCACTGGCCTCCGCCATTTCAATAACTGCGGTTTCGCCGTCGCCGAGGATGCCATAAAACGCTTCAACATCATTCCCTAATGGCGCGGTCACTGTTGTGAAGACTTGTTCGCCTTGAGTTGCATCTATCAAAGATTGAACCGTGCCTTCGCCACCGTCTGCGACCGGAACCGTAACAAACTCAGCATCATGCCATACGCGAGCAAGACCCGTTTTGATCGCCTCGCTCACTTGTTTGGCGGTTAAGCTTTCTTTAAATGAATCAGGTGCAATTACCACTTTCATACGTACTTCCAGAGACTTATAAGAGAACGAGGCTCAAAATGTACACCAATGCCATTGCCGTGACACCTTGAACGAGCGTAGCCATGGTTTGCGCGCGGTACGCTAAGCCCACCGACATGCGGCTAAACTGCGAAACTACCCAGAAGAAACTGTCGTTTGCATGAGAAACCGTCATCGCACCTGCACCGATCGCCATCACCGTTAATACGCGGCCCATTTCTGAATCGAGCCCCAATTGCGTAAGCATAGGCGCAACCAAAGCCGATGTGGTCACCAGTGCAACCGTTGACGAACCTTGTGCCGATTTTAGCGCAGCCGCAACGATAAATGGCATGAAAATACCCACGCCCAGCGCCGATAGCGTCGTACCCAAGTATTCACCTAGCGGCGTGGCTTTTAATACCGCGCCAAATGCGCCACCCGCACCGGTAATCAAAAGAATAGGCGCAGCAGCCGTAATACCTTGGCTGATTCGCTCGCCAAATTCTTCAATCTTGTTGTCTGATTTGAGTAGGCGAACAGAAAGGAACAGGCCAATCACTAATGCCGTTAGTGGCTGTCCTAAGAAAGTCAGAACATCAAACACAAAACCTTCGCCCAGCGGTAGGCTTGGGAATTTCGCGATAGAGCCAAAACAGATCAATAAGATAGGAACAAAAATAGGAGCGAATGCTTGGCTCGCCGTTGGCAATTTGCCGTAAGACGCTTTGAGCGCTTGCCAGTCTTGCTGAATTTCTTCTGCGGCTTCAATGCCATCTGGTTCAACATGTTGGAATCGGTTCGCCCACGACATCCCCGCTAACGCCGCAACCGCTGCAACAAACACACCCACACCAATCACTAAACCAAGGTTAGATTCCAGGCCTAAGTTACCCGCAGCGGCAATCGGGCCAGGAGTTGGCGGCACAAACGTGTGCGTTGCGTATAGGCCAGTTGCCAACGCCACACTCATCGCAACGCTTGAGGTTTTTAAACGCTTAGCGAGTGATTCTTTGAGCGAGTTCAGAATGACAAAGCCTGAATCACAAAATACTGGAACAGAAACGATGTAACCGATGATGCTCATGGTCAATGTTGGGAAACGCTCACCCAACACTTTGATGACCGTATCGGCCATGGTGATCGCCGCACCACTTTTTTCCAAAATAACACCAATGATGGTACCTAAAACGATAACCAAACCAATGTAACCAAGGATGCCGCCAAAGCCATAAGCAATGGTTTTGGCAATGCTATCTGCCGGTAAGCCGTAAGCAAATGCCGCAAGGAACGCCGCGATGATCAGCGCTAAAAAGGGATGTAATTTGAGTTTGGTGGTCGTGAGCACAATAAATGCGATCACCCCAAGCAGGATTAATATAAGGTTCATGATAACTCCATTTATTCTTATTTTGCTGAGCGAGTCCGTGTTGGCTCACTCAACATGTAGGGACGCATGAATTATTAATCGTTTGCTTTCGAATTCCTTTAGGCGGAGTGACAAATGATGTGGTCAAAAAATAACGCGTATTGTGCAAATGCACAACATCACGACATTTTTGAGAGCCGAGTCGCAATATAAAGCTCCGCTAACCCCACAAAATTGGTGGTTGGTAACCCTGTTATCTCGGTGATTTTCTCTAACCGATAGCGCAGAGTGTTCCGGTGAATAAACAGCATTTTAGAGCATTCTGTTACATTGCCATTGCATTCAAACAGTGCATCTAGGGTTTTCAATAATTGCCCAGATTTGTCTTTCTCTTTCAACCGTTTCACACCATCAATAATTTGTTCACCTTGCCAAATATCCGCCAACGGCGCTAACAGCACAGGCAAACGAAGTTCATCGAACAGGTACTTACGTTTCTCTGGGTAGAACTGCTTGCCAATGGCTAATACCTGCTTCGCGCTTTGGTATGACAACGCGACATCTTTAGGCTCATTAAACAGCTGTCCTAGCGCAATGTGAAACGTATGCGAATCGTGATCGCTTAAACGCGACATCAACTTATCAATGCGCTCACTTTCAACTTGGCTGTCCCACTGCTTGGCGGAATGACACGGTTTCAACACCACAATTTCATTCACCGAGACAATCGCAACTAGATTGTTACGCTCTGGGTATTCAAGCAGTTCAACAATATTGCGCACACTCTTCATGCTTTTTGAGGCCGACGGCGTCGAGACTTCAATCACCGTTGCCACCCGTGGTTGAGTCACATCGATAGAAAGACGCATCGCCCAATCTTTCAGCTCTTCATCGGTCAATTTCCCATTGATCCAAGCCAGAATAAACTCTTCGCGATGACGTCTGTCCCACTGAAATTTTTCCACCAGCGCGGCTTGCTCGATTGTCAACTCAGCGGTCATTTTAACCAGTTTGGCAAAATCTCGGATTTTCTCCGGCTCGCCTGTGACACCAACAATACCGACCACGTCACCATGTAATTTCAACAACATATTGATACCGGGTTTGACACCCTGCAACGTCAAACATTGCTGCTCATTAAGCTCTAGCGAATCGCCATGATTCAGCGCCAGTACCGCGCCATCATGCACTTGCCCAACACGTTTAGGGTCGCCACTGCCAATGATGATGCCTGCCGAGTTCATCACATTCACATTGTGACCAATGATGGACATGGTTCGATCAACAATTTGTTGTGCTAAAGCGTGGTCGAGAATCACCATTTCGAGTTTCCAAATTGACCGTTTAATCACTCAATAAATCACAAATGGCAAACTATCGCGATGCTGCGGTTCTAAATAACGGAAGCAGCTCAAAGCATTATCCAATTAACCACACTTAAAAAGAGTATTAAACCTTCATTTTTAGCAGAGGGTTATATACTTAGAACAAAGGTTACCAATGCATTCTTCACTGTGCATTGATGCCACTCGTCTACCTACAGAGGAGAGATCAACATGGAGTTACGGAATAAATCGGGGGAAGTTGCAAATATTGCTGATAACCTCACTTTGAAGGAAATCACAGAAATGGGCTACACCGTAGATTTATGCGATGAAGCATTTGCTCCTGGAGAGCATTGGAAAGCGGAAGGTAAAACGCAAGGTATGGGCGAGTATCCAGAGGAGTAAACGTCCTGACGAGCCAGCGCACAAAAGCGTTCCACAAACAGAAAAACCGAGCGACTTAACGCTCGGTTTTTTACTTTTGAACTTCTTGAATAAACAAGCTCATCTCTTCAAGATAATTGCCGTTTGAGCATCCCCAGTCGGTGACCTCAATCAACTCAGTAACTAACTGTCCAGACTCATCATCTTGCACTCTCTGCACAAACGCTTCAAAACGTTCCAGTTGTGTCTGACTCTTAACGCCATGCACGGCATATTCTACAAGCAAGCCGTTGTACGTCTGCCAGCGCTGGTCGCCAGCAACATCATTGCTTAAAATCACAGAACACTTTTGTTGAATGCTTTCAACCGCATCATTTCTTGGTGGCGCGACTGTGGAACATCCAACTAAAATCGTACCTACCGCCAATAACGTAACTTTTGTCTTATTTATCATATCGTTTCCAACTGTATCGCCACGATATGGAAATCTTATTACACCTGATAAGGATCATCGATAGCGCACCGCAGATTAATTACTTAATAAACTGTAAACTCCATACCAGTCTTAACACTGCAAGCTCATAACTCCTATTAACTCACCCAAATGTAAACAAATAGTAAAATCACCTTTACGCGATGCAAAATCGACAAATGAGATTAGCGTTCCTTTCTCGCGACCAAGCGTGCAATAATCAACTGTCTACATAACGAAACCATTTGAAGGATCAAAATGACCGCAACGGATTACCTCAACGACCTCAATCAACGTTACCTTGCGATTCACCGCACCAAAGAAGATTTCTTTTGGGAAACTTACATGGGGATCAGCGATGACCATGATGGCTCGACGCAAGCACAAACGGCATGGACAAGCTTTTTAAGCAACGCCGAGCAAATTACTGCCATCAAACAACAGCTTGAAGCCGCGGACTCAATTACCGACCCACAAGAGAAACAACAAACCATTACGGGTCTATCTGGTTGGCTGGCGATGTTTGAATCTCACGCTATCGAGGGCGAAAAAGCACAAGCGTTGAAAAATCAGCTCATTGCCTTTGAAGCTGAGCTCTTCGAGAAAAAACAGAACCACGTACAAACATTTACCGATGAGAACGGCGAGCAAGTAGAAGGTTCACTTCCAGTATTAAGCTCAACCATTCGCACCAGCAATCATGAAGAAGTTCGCCAATCGGCTCATCAAGCGTTGCTGAACCTTGAACAATGGCTACTGCAAAACGGCTTTATTGAACTGATCAAACTGCGCAACCAGTTCGCTCGCTCACTGGGTTATGCGACTTTCTTTGATTACTCCGTGCAAAAAACGGAAAAGATGAGCACTGAGCAGCTATTCGAAATTTTGGAAGATTTCGAACAACGCACGCGAGATGCGCATCTAAACAGCTTAGAAAACTTGGCGAAAGAGAAAGGCGCAAGCGCACTAGCAGGCTACAACTTTGTTTACTCATTCGCGGGTAACGTTATGCGTGACCTTGACCCATACGTGCCGTTCTCAAAATCTCTGAGACGCTGGGTAGAATCATTTGGTCGCCTAAATATTGATTACTCTGGCGCGACGCTAACGCTGGATTTACTAGATCGCAAAGGTAAGTACCCGAATGGGTTCTGCCACGGCCCTATCCCTTCTTTCTATAATCAAGGCGAATGGGTCGCAGCGCAGGTGAACTTCACCAGTAATGCCAAACCAGACCAAGTGGGCAGCGGCTACGATGGCATTAACACGCTGTTCCACGAAGGTGGCCACGCAGCACACTTTGCGAACGTAAAAATGAACGCACCTTGTTTCTCGCAGGAGTTTGCGCCGACGTCAATGGCTTATGCAGAAACTCAGTCGATGTTCTGTGACAGCCTGTTAACCGATGCCGATTGGCTAAAACAATACGCACTGGATGATGAAGGGAATCCGGTTCCTGATGAGATTATTCAAGCGATGATCAACAGTCGTCAGCCATTCAAAGCTTATGAAGAACGTAGCATCTTGGTTGTGCCGTACTTTGAACGCGCGTTATATCAACTGAGCGATGACGAGTTAACGCCAGAACGCATCACTAAGCTGGCTCGCGATTGTGAAAAACAGATCCTTGGTTTGGAATGCAGCCCTCGCCCACTGATGGCGATTCCACATTTGCTATCCGACGAAGCGGCGTGTGCGTATCAAGGTTACCTACTCGCGCACATGGCGGTGTACCAGACCCGTGCATACTTCCTTGAGAAGTTTGGTTACCTGACGGATAACCCAGAAATTGGCCCACTGCTGGCAAAACACTACTGGCACGCAGGCAATCACTTGTCGCACAACGAAATCATTGTCAGCCTGACTGGCGAAGGCTTCAATGCCAAATACCTTGCAGACGTGTGTAACCTGTCGCCAGAACAGGCATGGGAAGTGCAGCAGAAGAAAATCGACTCACTTGCGACGCGAGAGCGAGCATCAGTCGCTTCACTGAACGCCGCGATTAAAGTCGTCGACGGCAGTAAAGAGCTGGCAAGCAACGCCATCTCTGACGAACAAATGTGTGACGATTTTGAACATTACATCATAGAGACTTACGGTCGATAACACGCAGAAAGCCAGGAGCTCGCCTTCTGGCTTTTTATTCTTTAGCTAATGCAATAGGAAGGAAGATCCATGTACCAAGAAGTCATCAAATTTTGGTTCGAGGAGCTATCGCCCAAAAATTGGTTTGAAAACAACCCAGAACTGGACAAGCGTATTACATCGCGATTTGCCTCGGTATTAGAACAAGCGGCTCGTTGTGAACTGTTTAATTGGCGTAACAGCGCACAAGGACGATTGGCCGAAATCATCGTCCTCGACCAGTTTTCACGTAATGTGTATCGCAACACCCAAAAAGCGTTTGCACAAGACCCACTCGCATTAGCATTGGCTCAAGAGGCAATTCGGTTAGGTTACGACAAAGAATTAGCGCCTGAGCAGCTAAGCTTTTTGTACATGCCGTTTATGCACAGCGAATCTCGCCTCATTCATGTCCAAGCTGAAAAATTGTTCCGCGCATCAGGGCTTGAAAATAACTACGATTTTGAGCTAAAACACAAAGCCATCATCGACCAGTTTGGGCGCTATCCTCATCGCAATGCGATACTGGGAAGAGAGAGCACTCCCGAAGAGTTAGCGTTTTTGCAACAACCTGGGTCAAGTTTCTAAATAACAATGAATAATGAGTTAACCATGAGAGACCACGCAGTATGCTGGCCATGCTTGCTAAAACTAGACGGCGACGATGAGCTGATCTACACGCATTCCCAGTCCGACTTAGACTCTGAATGCGAAGCCCTCATTTTTGGGCAAGATGATTACGTTATCGACTCAAATGGCAACACGTTTGAATTGAAAAACAATGGTTCGAACACCACTCTTTTACATCCAAAAGAACGAACGCTGTCCGTAGAAGAGGTTACGTCATTAATCCAATCGCATGAATTCAGCCTCGCGCAACGGTGCATTATCAAGATTCATTTCACCTCGGTGAGGCAAGCTGTTGAGGCCTTAGCTCACTAAATCAATCCCAATACGCACATCATTAAATAAAATTATCATTTTTATAATTTATGATAATTTCATGTAATCAATATCACACCATATACTCTCCCACATCGAAACAAGACAACGTTCAAACACACATGTTGGGAGCAAACAAATGAAAATGAATCATGTCGGTATTATGGTCGGAGATATGGACAAAGCGGTTGAGTTTTACACGCAAGCGCTAGGTCTAAAAGTCGTTATGGGCAACACGAAAGTGATTGAAGAACGCGAAACGGCAATTGGCAGAATGTGTATTGCGGTCTTTGGGGAAGGCTTTAAAGGCTTCAACATTGCGCACCTTGTGACAAGTGATGGCATCGGCCTTGAATTATTCGAAATGAAAGAGCGTCAAGAGCGCCATGAAGTGGATTTTTCTCGCATCGGTATCTTCCATTTCTGTTTGCAGACAGACGATTTTGAAGGTGCTATCAAACGCACCGAAGCACTAGGTGGCAAAGTGCGCATGGACATCATGCGTTACCACCCAGAAGACGATAATAAGCCTGCGAAAATGGTTTACCTAGAAGACCCATTCGGCAACCTATTCGAGCTTTACTCACATTCATACGAAGAAACTTACGCTTCTGATTACGAGTAATAGCCCCATCCATATTCCAAAAGGCTAGCAATACGCTAGCCTTTTTTGTTTGCTTTGAGTTGCAGTGTTTCTGCACTCGCTCTAGCAAAAAAACATCTGGAATTTGATCATTTCTCTCACCACTTTTAAGGTCACTTTATACTTACCTCAACACAATGCAAAAAGGAGTGAAGCATGCCCACCAAAAATCCAATCGCCATCAAAGCGCTTGATCATGTTGTTTTAAGGACCTGTAACCTCGATGCTATGTTGCATTTCTATCGAGACATTTTGGGCTGCCCTGTCGAACGCGAAGTAACGGAACTTGGTTTAACTCAACTTAGGGCAGGTAACGCATTGATTGATGTAGTGACGGTAGACAGCGAATTGGGTCAACTCGGCGGAAAGCCACCAGTTCAAAATGGTCGTAATATTGATCATTTTTGCCTGCAATTGGCGCCTTTTTCCGAGGATGAATTACTGGAATATCTGCGTTCGAACGGCATTGAAACCGAAGAGTTTGCGAAACGCTACGGCGCACAAGGATTCGGTCGCTCACTCTATATTCATGATCCGGAAGGAAATGTCGTCGAGTTAAAACCTCAAGTGATTGATGAGTAAGCGAGTAAAAAATCCTTGTTATATTCTGAAAATAACAAGGTTAATTTCCAAAATAATTATTGAATTAAGATCATATTATTAAGTAAAAATTCTAGCTGGCTCACCTGTTTCTTTTTCTCGCCACCATTGTTTATTTATATGTTCTTGATGAACGTAAAAACTCTCCCCCGGCATTGGCGTCAGCAGCGTTATATGTTCTTTTTGACAATGGGCAAGCAAATCTAAAATCGGTTCGTCCCAGCGGTGAGTAAATAGCTCGTATGTAGCCCAATGTACTGGCAACAGTTTTTTCGCATTTAAATCGTGAAACGCTTGCACGGTATGATGAGCCTGCATGTGCCCCCAGTTTTCGACCGGATAACCTTGGCCTTTCACATCGGCAGCCACTTCCAAACAGGCAATGTCGATTGGTCCACATCGCTGTGCGATCTCGGAAAAGTGCGAATCGTAAGCTGAATCGCCACTAAAATAGAGCGTCTCTTCTTTGCCTTTGATGACCCAAGAAGCCCACAGGGTCGCGTTTTTATCGAAATAAGTACGACCCGAATTATGGTTAGCAGGCGTACAAATCAGTTCGATTCCAGCATAGTGCACGCTATCCCACCAATCGAATTCCACGATGTTGTCTGCGCAAACGCCCCACTTTATCAGATGCTTGCCAACCCCTAAGGGTACATAAAACGTCACGGGTTTATCGGCGTAGAAACGTATGGTCGATGCTTCTAAATGGTCGTAATGATCGTGCGAAATCACGATAATTTCAGGAATCGGCAAACAATCTCTGGCATGGGTATTGGGAATATTGCGTTCAAACCACGCTTTTGCGATGAACGGAGAAGCGTAATCAAAGACCGGATCGGTCAGAATTCGAATGCCATCGACCTCCACCAGCATGGTGGAATGGCCCAGCCAAGTAAGGCGCATCGATTCACTTCGCTGCGCAAACTGCGTGGGTTGAATTGGGGAATGTGGCAGATATTCGTTAGGACTCAACGGCGTTCTACCACCAAGATAACTCCAACACACCTGCCAGAATGATTGCGGACTAGGCACATTTGGCATCTCGTTTTTAACGCGGCCGTTTTCAAATTGAGGCGAGTGGTGAACACGGTGCGCCAACTGCGCATGGTAGGTTTGAGGCGGAATCAGTGAACTTGGCTTTTGTGTCTTTTGTTCACTCGTTAGGTATGTGCGCTTAAGTATCGTCTCAGACATATCGTTATTTTGTCTCGCTTGTGAACGCTCAACAGTAGGTTTATTAAAACGTGCGTGTATGTCTATTTCGTGACCAAAATGAGGTGTAAGATGAAGATTCAGTTTCAATCAAACGTCTTCTATTTAAGGATACGGTTCTCAAACCTTCCGAATACTGCGTCGGTTTGAAAGGAGAAAACTATGGTGACTTGCAGCCAATACGATTTTATTGAAATCGCCTGTATGTTTAAGCTCCCTATCGAGATCACGCTAAAAAATGGTGAAACTCATCAGGGCAACGCGTTCGACACAGGCTACGACATGCAGCGACAAGAGTGCTTGTTTTTAGATATGGATGGTGAGCACACCGCTTTCCCGACTGAACAATTAGTCGCAATGCGCGCGCTCAAAGCCAATCCGCATTTTGATGAAGTGACGTTTGAGTAAACGTCCTTCTTTCACTGACACCGTCCAATAAAAAACGCCTCTCAAGCTGACACAACTTGAGAGGCGTTCTCTTACACGGTTCACCTGAACTTGTTGTTATTCACGCGACTGGATGAAAACCAACATCGGCATCATGATCACGAACATCACTCCCACAAGCTGGAAGGTGTGCACAAACGCGACCATTTGCGATTGCTGCTGCAACATCTGTTGGTATTGGTCTAACGCAACCGGGTCGGTAATGGAAAGCCCCTGATTGGCCGCCCAGTCATGCAAGTTAGGATTATATGGATTAATACCCTCTCCCAGCGCATGCCATTGCTGCTGACTATCACGATATTGGAACGTGGTGGCGATAGAGATACCAAACGAACTACCAATTGTACGGAACAGATTGTAAATACTTGCCGCCGCGACAGATTGCTCTTTCGGAATCGTTAAATACGCCAAGGTGGACAGCGTCGAGAAGGTTAAACCAAGCCCCATGCCCTGAATCATACTCGGCATCACAATCCAAAATGTATCGATCTGCAGTGAGTATTGCGTCATCAAATAACTACCAATCCCGATGCAGCTCAAGCCAAAGACTATTTTGATTCTGGGATCGAATTGCGGATTGAGTTTAATCACCAAAATTAACATCGCCGCTGACGCCAATCCACGCGGTGCCATTAATAAGCCAGTGGTTGAGACCGGATAATCCAGCAAGCTTTCCAACAGCATCGGTTGTTGAGTCGTCAGGCCAAACATCGCCATCGACACCACGGCAATCATCAACGACGAGACCATAAGATTTCGGTCTTTAAGCAGCCATAATGGCGCTATTGGGCTTTTGGTTTTCCAGCTGCGATAAATCCACATCACCGATCCCATGACTGCGAGTAATATCGCGGTCTGGATCATGCGTGAGTTGAGCCAGTCTTCTTCGTTCCCTTTATCCAACACAAACTGCAACGCGCCCACACCTAACGCCATGTAACCAATGATCCACCAATCAAAGTTAGGTTTGGATTTGTTGTCGATGTGGATATAGCGATAAATCAAAGAGGTACAGATCAAACCGAATGGCAAGTTGATGTAAAATATCCAGCGCCAATTGATGTTGTCGGTGATCACGCCACCCACGACTGGGCCCAAAATAGGACCAAGCAAAATACCGATGGAGAAAATCGCCATCGCTTTGCCTTTTTGCTCGTACGGATAAATCTGCACTAACGTCGACTGCGCCAATGGAATCACCGACGCGCCGAAAGCGCCTTGGATAATGCGAAACAGCACCATCTCTTCAAGAGACTGTGCTTGCCCACAAAGCGCACTGGCAATCACAAAACCGATCACAGCAACCAGCATGACTTTGCGTTCACCAAAGCGCGACACCCAGAAACTGGTCATCGGAATGAAGATCGCTTCCGCCATGCTGTAACCCGTCAGCACCCAAGTAATTTGGTCTGCCGTTGCGCCCAACGCGCCCATCATGTGCGATAGCGACACGTTCGCAACGGTCATATCGATTAACACCATGATGGCAGAAAGCATCACGGCGACGGTGGCAATCCCCCGTTTGTCTGCCGTAATTTGATGGCTCATTGCACGCTACTTTGCAAATCAATGGTGACTTCTGAGCTCGCACCCACGCGAAGTTGCGGCGCATCGGCCGGTACTTCTAATGCCAAACGTACAGGGAAACGCTGTTTGATTTTAACCCAGTTACCCGTTGCGTTTTCTGGTGGCATCAAGGAGAACGATGTACCACTCGCAGGCGATAGTTGTTCTACCGTTGCTTTCCACACCACGTCTGGGTACATATCAATCACCACATCCGCATGCATGCCAGGTTTAATATGAGTAAGATCGGTTTCTTT
The DNA here is from genome assembly GCF_033344235.1 of Vibrio sp. Vb1554. Classification (NCBI taxonomy): domain Bacteria; kingdom Pseudomonadati; phylum Pseudomonadota; class Gammaproteobacteria; order Vibrionales; family Vibrionaceae; genus Vibrio; species Vibrio sp. Vb1554. Next base: position 34,695 of record NZ_JAWPOJ010000017.1, read on the forward strand.
AAAGTTCGCGCGTACCCAATAGCTGTCTTTTAAAATCACAGGGAACAGCGTTTGACCCACGCTAACGACCGAGCCTACGTGCGTATTGATTTCACCGGCAATGCCATCCACTGGTGACGTAATGTCGGTGTAGCTCAAGTTCAGCTCCGCTTGCGCTAACTGTGCTGCAGCTTGTTGAACGACCGCAGCCTCTGCGCCTTCTTCACCACGGTTCGCAATGGCTTTTTCTACCGTCGCGCGCGCTTGCTCTAGGCTCGCTTGGGCATTGGCTAGTTTGTTTTTCGCCGTATCTAAATCTTGGTCTGACGCCAGTTTGCGTTTCACTAGAGAATCCGTACGTTTGTACTCTACTTGCGCTTCTGTCAGGTTAGATCGCGCCGCATCTAAGCCCGCAACAGCTTCAGTTACCTGCTTATCGGCAACGTCATGTTGCTGGACCGCCAATTGGTATGCCGCTTTTGCTTGCTTCACTGCCAACAAATATGGGCGTGAATCTATCTTCAGCAGTAGGTCACCTTTGTTAACAGATTGGAAGTCTTTGACATCCACAGAAACCACTTGGCCTTTTACCTGAGGCGCTACCGACAAAATTTTTGCCCTAACGTAGGCATCTTCTGTGCTTGGGTGACTGTCTGAATACTGCCAAGACCAATACATCGCACCAAATGCGATAACACAGAGAGTAAAGAAAAGAGTTTTTACCAGCTTAGATCTGGAGGAGGAATGCTTTGCGATGTCGTCGCTCATTTATATTGTCCACTTGTTCAATTATGTGATCAGTGTAGGACTTTTCGATCTTCCGACAATAAAATGATCTGCAAGGTAAAGATCCAATTTTGCATGTTGCTAAGTGGAGTAAATGATGTGCAATCAAAACGAGGATAAAAAAGAGGGGCAGTCCCCGTAACCGCCCCCAAAGTCATGCCAATAATAGTAATATGCGTGTAACTACTGGTTTTTCTTAGAACTTGTAACCGCCGCTGATCATAAATACCCAAGGGTTAATTTTGACGTCGGTTTTTTGCTTCGCTCCACCTGCTTTGTAAGTTGCTTCTGTTTCAATGTTTGCGTACCACGCAGCAGCGTTGAGGAACCATTGATCGTTGATCATGTAGTCCACACCAATATTCGCTGCTAGACCGAATGAATCATCTAATTTCAAATCTGATAAGCCATTGTCTTTACCCGTGCTATTGAAACCCTCATCAAAGAACATGGTGTAGTTGAGACCTGCACCAACGTATGGACGGAACTTACTTTGTGGCTCGCCAAAGTAGTACTGCACCATTAGCGTTGGTGGTAAATGTTTGGTTTTCGCGATATCACTACCAACCAAATCTGTCGAAATATCGTGGCTGAATGGTGTTGCTGCTAGAAGCTCTAAACTGATGTTGTCTGTGAACATGTAGCCAAACGTCAAACCAAGCTGCGTATTTGAGTCAACTTCTAACTCTTCTTGAGAACCAAGAATCTTATCACTGCTGTCATTTGGAACGACAGATGCCGCACCAACACGAAGAACGAAGTCACCTTGTTTATGAGCGAAAACACTTGGTGACACGAGTGCAGCAACCACTGCTAGACTGCAGATTGTTTTTTTCATTTTTTATTTCCTTTTGTAGGGCTTCGTTATGTTACACCCAAAGGTGTGCCTGCTGACTGGCCTTAGATTTCAAGTAAACTCAGCGCCTTGAAGCACACGGGCATCTATATTTTTTTTGAGCTGCGCGCAATCTAGCACATAGAAACCCTACTATTTTGATGGAAATCAATTTGTGAAAAATATAGGTTTTTTGTATGGAGAAACGCCATATTGATCAACAAATTATGCAAATAGGATACAATTCTGTAATGCAAACTGTGCGTGTGAGTTGCCATGCATACCCATAAATGCGAATCCTCTCGTTAAGGCTCGTAGCCAGCAAAAACTTTTTTCGTCCTCTACGTCTTCTATTTTCAAAAAACAACCCACTTAAAACGCTCGTTTGCCCCCTTAAAATCGCGATTTGAGGGGTTTGTAAAGCACTGAAATACAAGAAGTTATTTTTCTGGAAAATCAGTCACTTGGAGTGCTAGTCTGCTCGCAGCTAAGGAGAAGACATGTTAAAAACCGATCTCATTTTTGAACGAGAAAACTTTTCTCATCACGATTTTCAGAATGCCACCTTTAAAAACTGCCACTTTTATATGTGCAGTTTCGACCATGCCGATCTGCGCGATGCTAAGTTCATCGACTGTCGCTTTATCGAATCCAAAGCGCTAGAAGGGTGTAGTTTTCGCTTCGCGAACTTAAAAGACGCCAGCTTTACGAACTGTATGTTGGCGATGAGCCTGTTTAACGGCGCAAATTGTATGGGCTTGGAGCTGCGTAAGTGCGATCTCAAAGGGGCAAACTTCCAAGGTGCGAACTTTGCTAATCGCGTCAGTAACACCATGTTTTTCTGTTCTGCTTTTATTACTGGCTGCAACCTCACCTACTGTAACTTCGAACGAGTGTTACTAGAAAAATGTGACCTCTTTGAAAACCGTTGGAACGGTGCGAACCTCGCAGGGGCAACTCTCAAAGGCTCGGATTTATCTCGCTGCGAATTCTCGCCAGAACAATGGGGAACCTTTAACGTTGAGCAATGTGATCTGACTCATGTCGAACTAGACGGGCTGGATGTTCGCCGCGTTTCTCTGTTTGGTGTTAAAATTTGTGATTGGCAACAAGAGCAATTGCTTGCGCCTTTTGGACTGATCATTCTCTAAGGAAAGGCCATGAACCTGTTTAAAGACTTACCGAATAACCTCGACGAGGAAGTGTTCGAAGACCTGCTGACCCACAAAAACCTGCGTATAGAACGCATTGTCTCAACGGGGCAAACCTCGCCCGAAAGTGGCTGGTACGATCAAGAAGAACATGAATGGGTCTTGGTTCTTAAAGGAGCTGGAGAGCTGACTTTTGAATCAGGTGTAGTGCAACGACTTGAGGCAGGCGATCACGTTACGATTCCAGCTCATACCAAACACAAAGTGAGCTGGACTGACCCAACGCAAGAAACCATCTGGTTGGCGGTGTTTTATCAATAAACACAAAACGATCTTAAACCAAAAAATAGGCGCGAGTTTGCTCGATACTACTAAGCCGTCACTGGCACTGTTTGATTTTGATGGCACCATCACCCGAGAGGATATGTTTAGCCTTTTCCTCCACTATTCTGCTTATGGCCTGCGCAAACGAGTAGGAAAGGTCGCTATCATGCCATTTTATGCGCTGTACAAACTCGGAGTGTTACCCGCTCGTGTTATGCGTCCTCTCAGCAGTTTTATTGCATTTTCAGGGAAAGAAACGCAGAAAATTGAAGCGATTGGCACTCAGTTTGCCCATGAAGTGATCCCGCTGTACTTACGGCCAGAAGCGATGGAAAGGCTGGCTTGGCATCAACACAGAGGCGATACCATTGTGGTGGTGTCGGCATCACTCAATGCGTATCTCAAGCCTTGGTGTGAAGCGAACGGTTACCACTTGCTGTGCAGTGAACTGATCTCAGAGCAGCCAAAACTGAGTGGCTTTTACCAGCAAGGTGATTGCAGTTTAGAAAGAAAAGTCTCGCGCGTGAAGGCGGCGTTTTCGCTCGACGAGTTTGCGTCTGTTTATGCCTACGGTGATACACACGAAGACATTCCGATGCTCAAACTGGCAGACTACGCGATGCTCAACTGGAGCGAGTGGAGAGCAAGCGAATAACGATATGTGCTCTGATTTTCAAGGCAACCACTCGACCAAAGTGATCGTTTTAGGCTAAAAAAAACAAACCCTTCTCACATGAGAAGGGTTTTATTGATCAGGGCCCGAATAACTGGCTTAACGCCATACCCCCCATTGACCCGTTGTGCCTGGTTCCTCACCAGACGTCCACCACTGAGCGGTCCATTCTTTACCGTTGTGCGTCACCACATCACCTTGGTCGTAAACAGCCGTCTTGTCCCACAAGTTGGTTGGTTCAACTGGTGGCGGTACATCCGCTTTGATCAGTGACAACGCATAACTGAAGTCTGCGCTTGGCGCTAATACTTGGTTCGCATTCACGTTGTTACTATCGAACATGTAGTGATTCATCTCTTGATGCCAAATGCCCACGTACCAATCGCCCGTTTGCTGCGCATTAAATTGATCCGCAATTTCTGCCGCCCAAGTCGCCGTATTGTTTGCACTGATTGGTAGTAAAATATCGACAATTTCATTGCCTGTCGCATTAAACGTACGAAAACGCACCGTATCGCCAGACTCTACTGGCCCAAAACCTTGCTGAACAAAGTAGCCTAGAGATGTCAGATTATTGCCCGGTTCGGTTGGATCAACAGGGTCAGTCGGTGGCGTCGTGCCTGTTCCGTTTAACGTAATGTCACTACAGTTGTAGAAACCTTCCCCAGCGACATCAATACGCTGCCAACGAGTGTAAAGTACCGCATCGCCCGAACGATCAGCAGGGAAAGTCACCTGAATACGGTAGCGTTTTTCCGCATCAACATACACATCACCTGCGGTGTCGATCAGCTCTAAATCACTCCAAGTAAGAGGTTTTGAATCATCATAAGTTGGCTTGGTGAGATAGAATTCCCAGTACGATGGGTTGTGCGGCGCTTTGCCGTAAAACACCAATTCAATCTGGTTATTTGCATCTGGCGTAACATTGGTGCGCTGCCAGTTTGGAGAAGGAATGTTCAAGCCTTTCTTAGCTGTATCGCCAGCAGAACATAGCTCACCGTCGCGAACCACGGCTTTCACATGCTCCATATCTCGGTAATTTGGTACGTTTGCTGCAATTTCGCTACGCTGCACAAACGGATACGCGCCAGATTCTTCAAAAGCCGCTTTACACGCTTGGTTAGGGATCTCGTTGGTCCAAAAACCACCGTCTAAATAACACGTATTCTGACGAGCACTTGGAAATTCTACCCAGCCGTGGGCGTTGACGTTAAATGAGCTCAATGCGGCAACAGCGCTTAAGCTCAAAAGAGGAAGTGTTACATGTGATTTCATCGTTCATCCTTAATTTTGCTGACTCGCCGCTCTGAAACACAAGCGGTTTAAGCAAAACTAGCAGGATGGGATTATTTAGAAGGTGAGAATAAATATGGAAATTGTAAGAGTGCCATCTGCTTTCCAGCATTTGTTGTGAACCATTCTCATACTCGACTGACTCTTTCGAGTCACTTCAAATTCATGTGCCACAAAAACTGTCACTCTCGTTTGGCTATCGCTCGTCTTTTGGTGTGTCCATCACCACCATCGTTGTGATCGACTTGACGTGTTCGCACTCACCCAACACATCAGCATGGAACGCTTTATAAGCGGCGAGATCTTGCGTCTCTACGCGTATGAGATATTCGTTAGATCCCGTAATGTTGTGACATTCCACCACCTCGTTTACAAAACGCACATGCTCTTCGAAACCCAGCTGTGCCTGCTTAGAGTGCGAGGCCAAACCAATCGACACATAAGCGACAAAACCCACGCCAAGTTGCTGATTATCCAGTACTGCTCGGTAGCCTTTGATCACGCCTTTACGCTCTAAATCTTGCACTCGGCGTAAGGTGGCAGATGGAGATAAACCAACGCGTTCCGACAGCTCTACATTGGAGATTCTTCCGTCGCGTTTAAGCACTTGCAATATTCTTTCGTCAAATCTATCCATGATGATGTTTCATTGCTTATTTGGTTTCTAATCATCAAATAAAAGCACAATATTGACCTCATTTCTACTTATAGTTGTTCTTTACTTATCGAGAACTGATTCAAGGAACAATCTATGGAATATCATCAACTGGGCGCTTTGGCGTTGTTCGCTTTTGTCTCCACTTTTACGCCGGGTCCCAATAACATTATGTTGATGACCTCAGGGGCAAATGTCGGCTTTAAACGCACTATCCCACATATGTTGGGCATTACCTTTGGCTTTGGTGCCATGCTAATTTTGGTGGGCATTGGCTTGATGAGCCTGTTCCACGCATATCCAATTACACACTCCATTTTGAAAGTGTTGAGCTTGAGTTATTTGCTGTACTTGACGTACAAAATCGCCACCAGCGACAAAACCGAAGCAAAACACGATTTTCGCCCAATGTCTTTTTTAGGGGCTGTCGCATTCCAATGGGTGAACCCAAAAGGTTGGTCGATGGCGTTGACGGCCATTACGGTATACAGCAGTGGCGGTGCATGGCTCGAACTGACTTTTATCGCCGGTATCTTCTGCTTAGCTAACTTGCCATCGGTAACATTTTGGACGGCGGCAGGTATGCAATTGCAGCGTTGGTTGACCACCGATAAACGCGTTAAGGGGTTCAACTACAGCATGGCTGCGCTGTTGCTTTTGTCTACGATTCCAATGATATAAGTCTATTTTGGGTTAAAAAACGACTCACTTTACGTAATTGGGAAAGGACAGATACTGCATTTTGCTTGAGGCTTTGGCGTTAATTCACAGTGTAAATTTGTTTAAAGACGCTACCCTCTTGTTAGGGAACTTGATAATCTTTAAATGAGAAAGAGAATAATTATCGAGTAAAGTAACAATGAAAAAGAAGCCTCAACCTAAAACGCTTGTTGTCACAGACACAGAAACCATCACTCCAAACATGCAGCGCATTACCTTGCAAGGTGAGGCGCTGAGCCACTTTCCTCGTGACTGCGAAGGCAGTTACATCAAATTACTGTTTAACGATATGGGCGGCGCGGATCTGAGCATCCTGCCAGAAGACGACCGACCAATCATGCGCACCTACACTATCCGACGCTTTCATCCAGAAACCAGTTCAATCGAAGTGGATTTCGTCCGACACGTAACGCAAGATCTGCAATGCGGATTTGCAGCGCGTTGGGCAATGGCCGCGCAAAAAGGCGACACGATCAGCATTGTTGGGCCAGGTAGCATCTCCAACTTAAATACTGAGGCGGATTGGTTCTTCATGGCTGCCGATATGACAGCACTTCCAGCACTTTCTGCGAAAATTCGTACGCTGCCAGAAGAGGCCAAAGGCTACGCTGTGATCAGCGTGATGTCTCCAGCCGACATTCAACCCCTAAACACGCCAGCCGGTATGGAGTTGATTTGGCTAACTGAACAGCAAACCTTGGCTGATAGCGTTCGCGAACTCGAGTGGTTAGACGGTAACGCTTCGGTATGGTGTGCGTGTGAGTTCGATTCAATGCGCGCGCTGCGCCAATATTTCCGCAATGAGAAAGAAGTCGATCGCGAGAATATCTACATCAGCAGCTATTGGAAGCAAGGCGTGTCTGAAGATGGGCACAAAGTGATTAAACGTGAAGACGCGGAATCCAACCAATAGTGGTTCATTTATTTCCAGTTCAAGCGCTTATCCCAATAAAAACGCCCGGCATCACCGGGCGTTTTAGCGACTTCAGTTGTATTAAAGTTCATGAAAACTCTAATCCGCTAGTTCCTGCGCTAAAAAGTCGATCAACAACCTCACTTTGGGCGATAAATTTCGGCTTTGTGGATACAGTGCCCAAATGCCTTCACGGTCGTCTCGGTAATCGGTCAGCACCTCGACTAGCTCACCGTTATCTAGAGCTTCTTGAACGTAATAGTCTGGCAACTGCACTAAACCCAAACCACGTTTGGCGGCGCCCATTAGCGCAAAACCACTATTGCATTTAATCCTCCCCGACACACGCAAAGACTTATCGCGTTTATTTTCCTTAAAATGCCAATAATCGACCGAACCAACTAGGCACTGATGTCGAGCCAGTTCGGATAATGTGTGAGGCTCGCCAAATCGCTCCAAATACATAGGGCTAGCACACACGTAATTTTGACGCGACGAAAGACGCTTTGCGATCATGCTGGAGTCTTGCAGGCGGCCAAGACGAATCGCCACGTCTACCCCTTGCTCTATCAAATCCAGTTTTTGATTGGTCAGAACTAAATCGAGGTCCACACGCGGGTACTTCTCCAAAAACTGATGCAAGAGCGGCGCGAGGTTCATTTCCCCATAGGTCACAGGCGCTGTCACACGCAGCAAACCTCGCGGTTCGGTCTGCATTTGCGTTACGGCAAGCTCGGCCAGTTCTAGCCCTTCGACCAAATGTTTGCACTGCTGATAATAAAGCTGTCCAGCTTCAGACAGAGAAACTTTTCTCGTCGTGCGATGCAGTAACTTAACCGCAAGACGCTCTTCAAGTGCCGATACGCGGCGACTGATTTGTGCCACTGACGTTTTCAGTTTAGCCGCGGCAGCTGTAAAGCTGTTAGTTTCCGCTACGGCAACAAACTCGCTGACTCCTTCCCAATTCGCCATGCTGTATTCCTGTCGACCTCTTCTAGACAAATAGTGATTACATTGTTCTCGTCGCGCTACGCTTTGAAAACTGGAAAACTTTACGCGTCAGGTAACGGACGAAGATCGTCGTATTGCGCATCAAGCTCAATGCCAAAATATTCTTTCAACGCATCCAGGTAGGTTTGACCTGGCTCTAGCTCTATTTCTGTTAGCTCTTCATGATTGGTGCATCTGAGTGTGTAGTTAAGCAGCGTCACCAACCCACTTTCTGTCGCTCTAGCAGCGACTCTTGCGCTAGTAAAACGCGAATTAGGCGAAGTCGAGGTAAAAAAGTTGCTACATGCAATGTCACCAGCACACACGAACTCTAGGTCAAAGCTGTATAGATTGTTCCACACGTCCGTTCCATCGGTTGAAAGCACTTGGAGGAAATAACCAAACTGAGCATCTTTGACAAAACGGAAGGTTTGTAAATCCGTCTGAATCACTTGGTCAAGGATAAATGGCAATGGCGCTCGAGGGGTATTGGAGCCAAAACCCACATCGACAATCCATGTTTGTTCCTCTAACGTCACTAACGTGATTTGATGACTACGACCTGTTGGTGTACCAGACACATGTACACGCCCTAGCAAACTTCGCGCTTCAAACCCAAGAGTGTTGAGCACATCAAGCATTAAACCATTTAATTCAAAGCAGTAACCACCGCGAGAGTGGTACACGGTTTTTTGAATAATATCTTCAATCTCAACAGAGACGCCTCGCTGCAATGCGATGTCAAAATTCTCAAACGGCAGGCAACGATGCTGCGCCACGTGAACTCTGTGCAATGACTCCAAATCGGCGGGCAATTCACTAGGCAAGCCTAGCTTGGTTAAATAGGCACTCAGATCCGTCTTATTCATAATCACTCTTACTTAGCTGATGGTTTGACTGCTTTCTACTTTAGCCCCTCTATCTAACTTCAGGTCAATCACCTTTTCCATTTCCCTTCCGCTTTAAGGAGGCATCGCACTCTTTTTACACGCTCACCTTATCATTATTACGCATATGTAAAAATCATTTTCAAAATGGACGGATTATCATTTTTACTGAAACACCTAAAATGAGCACCAACAAAACGACGAAGCGCGGTAAGCAAACCTTAACTACGCTTATTACGTCACTCCATATACTGAAAATATAAAGGAAACATCCAATGTCGCTTGAAATCAAACCTGGTCAAACTCACATAAAATCAAAAGCAATGGTCGCTTGGGCTGCAGGTGAGCCGCTTAAAATGGAAGAAGTTGATGTACAACTTCCAAAAGCCGGCGAAGTGCTAGTACGCATCGTAGCAACTGGTGTTTGTCACACTGACGCATTCACACTATCAGGTGACGATCCAGAAGGTATCTTCCCCTCAATCCTTGGTCACGAAGGTGGCGGTATCGTTGAAATGGTTGGCGAAGGCGTAACAAGCGTTGAAGTTGGCGACCACGTTATCCCACTTTACACTGCTGAATGTGGTGAGTGTAAGTTCTGTAAATCTGGCAAAACGAACCTATGTCAGGCCGTTCGTGAAACGCAAGGTAAAGGCCTAATGCCAGATGGCACAAGCCGATTCTCTATCAACGGCGAAACTATCTTCCACTACATGGGTTGTTCTACTTTCTCTGAGTACACGGTTCTTCCAGAAATCTCACTAGCGAAAGTAAACAAAGAAGCACCACTTGAAGAAGTTTGTCTTCTAGGTTGTGGCGTAACCACTGGTATGGGTGCGGTATTAAACACAGCTAAAGTTGAAAAAGGCGACACAGTGGCAATCTTTGGTCTCGGCGGTATCGGTCTTTCTGCAATCATCGGTGCTCGCATGGCTGGTGCCAGCCGCATCATCGGTGTAGACATCAACGAAAGCAAATTCGACCTAGCGAAACAACTTGGTGCAACTGACGTAATCAACCCACAAAAATTCGACAAGCCAATTCAAGAAGTGATTGTTGAAATGACAGACGGTGGTGTTGACTACTCATTCGAATGTATCGGTAACGTAAACGTGATGCGTCAAGCACTTGAGTGCTGTCACAAAGGTTGGGGTGAGTCAGTCATCATTGGTGTTGCTGGTGCAGGTCAAGAGATCTCAACTCGTCCGTTCCAACTAGTAACTGGTCGCGTATGGCGTGGCAGCGCTTTCGGTGGCGTTAAAGGTCGCTCTGAGCTTCCAGAAATCGTAAACCGTTACATGGCTGGTGAATTCGGCTTACAGGAGTTCATTACCCACACAATGGGATTAGCAGACGTCAACAAAGCGTTTGATCTGATGCATGAAGGTAAGAGCATCCGAACAGTTATCCATATGGATCAATAATGCTGCCTCAGGCTCTCCTTTTGGGGAGCCTGAATTCCTTCTGCTAATTAGAGAGTTTATTCATGACCATTGAAAATGTAAGCCAAGCCAAAGTGTTTGGCGGTTGGCACAAGCAATATACACACGAATCCAATGCCCTAAACTGCACCATGCGCTTCGCGATATTCTTGCCACCTAACGCAACGAAATCAAATCCCGTACCCGCGCTATACTGGCTCTCTGGTTTAACGTGTACCGATGAGAACTTTATGCAGAAAGCGGGCGCATTTCGTATGGCGGCCGAGCTTGGCATTGCGATCATTGCACCAGACACAAGTCCGAGAGGCGAAGGTATCGCTGACGACGAAAGCTATGACCTAGGAAAAGGAGCTGGCTTTTACCTTAATGCGACGCAAGCACCTTGGTCACTGCATTACTGTATGTACGACTATGTGACTGAGGAGTTGCCTGCGATCATCGAAAGTAACTTCCCAGTCTCTGACGTGAAGTCAATTTCCGGTCACAGTATGGGCGGCCACGGAGCGCTCACCATTGGTCTGAAAAATTCAGAACAGTACCGTTCTATTTCAGCGTTCAGTCCAATCAGTAACCCAATGCAATGCCCTTGGGGACAAAAAGCCTTTACTGCTTACTTAGGCAAGGAGCTTGAAAGCTGGAAGCAATACGATGCAAGTGAACTTCTAAAACAACAACAATCACCATTGCCAATTTTGGTTGATCAAGGTGATGCTGATGGCTTCTTAAATGAGCAGCTTAGACCGGAAGCGCTGATTGCTGCGGCAAAAATACACGATTCAAACCTAACCTTGAGAATGCAACCAGGCTATGACCATAGCTATTACTTCATCTCAAGCTTTATTGAAGAGCACCTCAACTTCCATGCAAAATATTTGTTTGCATAGTTAATTTAAGTAAGCTCATGAAATAAAAAATAAAGTCACCAAAACTAGGTGACTTTATTTTCTTTACGTACTAACAAATACATATCTGAATATCGATGATTTAAATATGTAAAATAATGTAACTTAAGAACAAATTCGACGTCCATTTCTCGCCTTATTAAATTCTCATTTCCGACACAGTATCTTTATTAAAAATGAAACAAAGTTGCACTAAAAACCAATTAAATACCGCGAAATCATTACGAAACTCTACCATCATCCCAATACTCTGAGCTTTTAATTAAGAAGCAACTTAATAACCTTGACGTGACGTAAACCGACAGTTATTTTTGAAACATAACGTATTATAAAATCTCATCCGGTTGGCTCTATAATTATAAATAAATTACCGCTAGCACCTTTGTCCTAGCTAAGAAAAAAGAATAAAACTCAAAAGGGCATATGATGAAAAAGATAGTCGCGCTAGGTCTGTTTTTTGTTGCGCCATTCTTGTCTGCAAATACGATCGTATTTAGTAGTAGCCAGCAGCCTAGTGTCATACTGGAACTGGAAGAGATCCAAGCTTTACCTACCACTAGCTACACGATGACATTGCCTTGGCTTCCTGCCTCGTCAGAGTTTTTAGGCGTTAAACTCAGCACGCTTCTTACACACGTCTATGGAAAGGTACCAGAGCAGGTTGATATCAGCAGCTTAAACGACTATCACTCGACATTGTCCCGACAAGATATTCTTCGATATCAACCAATACTGGCTTATCAACAAGATCAGAATTACATAAAAGTCAGGAATAAAGGCCCTTTCTGGGTGATATATCCACTCAATCTCTATCCAGAGCTAAACTACAATAAATATCATGCGCAAATGGTATGGCAAGTAAATGAAATAAAAGAAAAATAATAAGAATGAAGTTATCAGAACCCTATTCTAAGAAACAAAGAATATTGCAATATTCTACCACCAGCAAAATGCTGCTGGTGGTGTTTGCCGTTTCTTTGCTTCTCGCGAATGTCGTGCTTTTACAGCAAACACGTTCACTCTCACAAAATTTTAATAACGAACAAAAACAAGCGACTTGGTTTTTATTCCAACTCTCCAAAGAACTATCAGAACTTGTCGGCGAGGCCAGACGGTTAGATGAAAACGTATTGAATATTGATGGTGCAGAGCTTCAATACGAGTTAGCGTGGAGTCGCTTTGACTTATTGACCAGTAGCACGAAAGCCAATAAGTTCTTTTCTCGGAACAACATGCACCTTTACTTCATTAACCTTTTTGAAGAGTTCAAAGAGCTAGAAAAACAACTAGTAGAAGCTAGAACAGGTGATAGCCAAGCTGCTGCTGCATTTTATCGTTCAACTCAAACACTATATTTAGGCTTAATAGACTTCGTTAATCAAAACTTCCGTCTAAGCAGTAAAGCTTATGAAGCACAAAAAGGTCAAACCCAGCGCTTAATGCAAGCACAATATATGTTGTTTGCGACGTTCGTTTTGTCGATTATCTCTCTAACTTATTTCTTTTATCGTGAATCCCATTTTCATAGAAAATTGGCGCTCAGCGACCCTTTGACGAACCTAGGGAACCGCAATGCACTATTCATTACCCTAAACAAATTTACTCAAGAAAAAAGGCCCTTTTCTCTCTGGATTCTAGATTTAAATGGTTTTAAAGAAATCAACGACACACACGGACACCAAGTTGGCGACACTGTACTGCGGGAAATCGCTAGGCGGCTTAATTCTATGACACTCAATGATTTTACTGTTTATCGCATGGGAGGAGATGAGTTCGCGGTTATCCTTGAAGGTGAACATCTCAATGAAGAGAACGTACGTGAGCAGATAAATACCGTCTTTGATGCACAAATATTAAACTCCGATAAAGTCTCAACACTTTCAACAAGCATGGGCTTAGCGCAATACCCTAAAGACAGTGACAATGTTGACTTTCTTATCAGCATAGCGGATAAGCGCATGTACAAAATGAAATTTCAACGTTAAACGGTATATATGATGAGAAAGTTCATGCAAGTACTGCTTCTACTGGCAGTCATTGCGGCAGGTGTGTTGGCTTGGGTATTTATTCCATCGCACGAAACCATCGGGCAAAAAACGCTTGAGCAGGCACTCAACGACGACTACAGCCTCGTTGGACATCGAATCTACTCAACCGATCCGGATGCTGGCAACCGATTCGGCTACTTCGTATTGGCAACGGGCCAGAGCATTGAAGAGCAAGAGCCGTTTTTGGTCACTTCGGATCAGTTTATTCGCATGGAGAAAACGGGTGATAATACCTTGTCTGTGACCGTCAATGGCCGTATTTACCATTATCATAACGACTTGTGGGTGCCAAAATCAGACGGGAAATTGCAACACTTTTTAGTCAGTGCAACCGCCAAGTACGTACGCTAAAACGGGAACCTTACTCCCCCCAAAAAAACAAAGCCCCGCATACACTGCGGGGCTTTTTACGTGAAGAAGAAAATAACATCGAAAGAATGAGCGTTACTTCGCTAATACTTTCTCTTTAATCACTTTGAGTACCCCAGCCTCTTGGTTGCTTGGCGCAGAATAACGAGCAATTTTCTTAATCTCTTCGTGCGCGTTGGCAACCGCGTACGAATGCTCACTGACTTGCAGCATTTCGAGGTCATTGAGGTAGTCACCAAACGTCATAGTTTCTGCCGGAGTAAAATTCATCGTCTCTTGAAGATGCTGAATGGCCGCACCTTTAGAGGCCTCGGCATTCATCACATCCAGCCAGATTTTTGCGCTCACTACGACTTTATGCGTTGCGCCAAACTTCGCGTTCATGGTCGGGAACAGGAGCTCTTCCGAACCGTCAAAGTGACAAATTGCTACCTTAATAAACTCGTCTTCGACCTCAAGCAAATCCGGCACATATTCACAGCGGTGGTAGTACTTTTGAAATTCTTCCAGCGATTGCTGATCATGCGTTTCGATGTACGCCGAGCGCTTGCCACACAATACGATGTTCGCCCCGTCAATCTCACGAGCCGCTTTCACAATCTCCAACACTTCCGCTTTAGGAATGGTACAACTGTAGAGCTCATTGTCTTGGTACATCACTAAGGTGCCGTTTTCAGCCACATACAACAGTCTGTCTTTGATTGGCGCGAACGTGTCTCGCAGACTGTAATACTGACGACCAGACGCAGCGGAGAACAAAATACCTTGCTCTTCCAGTTGCAAAAACAGATCGAAAAACTCTGGATCCAAACGACCGTATTGGTCAAGCAATGTGCCATCCATATCGGAAGCAATAAATTTGATGCGAACTTGTGACATTAACTAAAACTCTAAATGACGCTGCGAAAATATATCCATGTAAGGTACAGGATCTTGTATGAATCTCAAGTCGGGATGACGACGCCTTTCGCTATTACCAAGGATGCTGTTTAAAGTAATCTTCACTGTGATCGATGAAAGCTCTCACCGCAGGAGACAAGTGTTTACGTGATGAATACAGCGCGTAAATGTTGAGATCATTTGGCTTCCAATCCGGCAACACCGACTCAAGCTGACCCGATTTGAGATAGATATTGCTCAAGTAAGTTGGCAACATCGAAATACCCATGCCTTGTAAAGCGCCATGCAATAACGCCGTGGCCTCATTGCTGGTTAGGCGACACTCAATTCCCACCGATTCGAACTGGTCGCCCTGAGACAAATGCCACACGTGACGCTCAAAGTTTTTGTATCCCAAACAGTCGTGTGAAGATAAATCTCGCGGATGCGCAATCGCGTGGTGAGTTTGCAAATATTGCGGTGATGCCACCAACACCGATTCGCACACCGCAATCGGCTTACCAATCAAAGAAGGATCGGGATCTGACGCAATTCGGATCGCCAGATCGATGCGTTGTTCGGTTAGATCACTCACTGAATCTTGCAGATCTATGTCGATATACACTTTGGGGTGCTTTTGCATAAAACTGTTTACTACGGGGATCAACTGTGAGAATCCAAATGAAGTACTAGACGCAAGACGGATTTTTCCGGACAGCTCACCATCAACGGCAATGTTCGACGTTAATGTATCGGCCTGTTTTAACCAGCGCTCAATCTGAGGCAAGCTGCGCTCCCCTGCGGTGGTGAGGGACACCTTGCGCGTGGTGCGGTGTAACAAACGAGTTTGCAGCCAGTTCTCCATAGCCTCTACATAACGAGTTACCATTGGCCGAGACATGTCTAACCGCTCTGCGGTCGCGGTAAAACTGCCAGAATACACCACATCCACAAACACTTTTGCTGCCGTTACTCTGTCCATAAATTTGCTCGAAATAAGAAATAGTGATGCACATTATTGTGTATTTTTCCGAGCGTATCAATTTCCTAATATAGCTCCCGTTCCCAAGCCATCGTCGCTTGGCCCCAAATTCTTTAGGAGCTTATTATGAAAAAATTTACTTTGATTGCTGCATCCGTTTTAATGGCAAACCCTGTCCTAGCGGCAAACCACTCTCCCCTTACTCTTGAGGTTTACAACGCCGACGGTAACAGCTTCCACGTAAACTCAACCTTGGTATACGGTGAGACTGACGCCATGGTCATCGACACTGGCTTCACCAAAGCTGACGCGATGCGCATTGCCGCTAAAGTGTTGGACTCAGGCAAAACGCTTAAAACCATTTTTATCAGCCAAGCGGACCCAGACTACTACTTTGGCGCAGAGGCCTTACACCAACAGTTTCCTGATGCGCAGATCATCGCAACGCCTGCGGTTCAAAAAATTATTAAAGAAAAATTGGCTGGAAAGCTGGCGTACTGGGGACCAAAGCTGGGCGCAAACGCACCGGTAAAACCAGTGATCCCTGTCGCGTACGATAAAGCATCATTGGAGCTAGAAGGTCATAAGATTGAAATTCGTGGTAACCATGGCACATCAGCACACCGCCCTTACCTATGGATTCCAGATAACAAAGCGATTCTAGGTAACGTAGCCGTGTACTCAAACGTACATTTGTGGATGGCCGATGCCGCAGACCAAACCGCTATCAATGCTTGGGAGCAGCAGCTTAGCGAGATGCTTGCGCTTAAACCTCAAGTGGTCATTCCTGGTCACATGAAAGCAGGCACAAAGCTGAACGCAGACACCATTCGCTACTCGCAACAATACTTGCAGGATTTTCAGCAAGCGAAAAAACACAGCAATAACAGCGCTCAACTCATTGACACCATGTCAGCGAAATACCCAGAAGCTCAATTGCCAATCGCGCTAGAAATCGGTGCAAAAGTGCATACTGGTGAAATGTCATGGTAACCGTGCATTACTTCTTCGATCCCATGTGTGGTTGGTGCTACGGGGCATCACCACTCATCGAAGCCTTGATGGACACCTCTCAATTTAAGGTGGAGCTTCATCCCGGCGGCATGATTGAGAAAAGCGCGATTGAGCCTGAATTTCGTCAGCACATCATCAACAGTGACGCTCGTATCGCAACCGAAACCGGAGCAACGTTTGGTGAAGCATATCTGCAACGCGTGAAAAGCGAAGATGCGTTTGTTCTTGATTCTTATCTACCAACACAAGCGATCTTGAGTGCGGAGAAAATGGGGCTGAATCCATGGCACATGCTAAAGGCCATCCAATCCGCGCATTATCAGCTCGGGTTAAAAGTGAATGAAGCATCGACGCTCAAAGCCATTGCAGAATCGCTAGGTTTAGCAAACGATGTGTGGGAGCAAAACATGACGTTAAGCGAAGCCGATCTAGATGAGAAAATTCGCTCTAGCCGACAGTTGATGCGCCAGTTACACGTTGGTGGCTATCCAACCCTGATTGCAGAAGTAAATGGCGAGTACCTGACCTTGCCGCACTCGGCCTACTACGACAAACCGGCACAGTGGAAGCTGGCATTACAAAAACTGCAATAAGCTCTTCCCCACTCGCTCTTGTTCTTAATCCAAGAGCGAGTGCCAACACCGACATGGCAATCCTGACTCAAACAGGTACAATCCTCGCTCGATTTTTTACTCGCGCGGATACCCACCATGCACTCGCCTGAACATTGTTTTACTCGTTTTACTGCTGATACTTCTGACTATGAATTACCAACGCAGTTTACGTTTCCGTTCTACTACACGCCGCATCCTCTTTGCGTTATGGCTGCAAAGCAATTGCAACAGCACTTATTAGCGCAAACCGACTTCGAACACGATTTTGGTTTGGTTAATGAAGAAACGGGGCGAGGCAAAATGTTTGGCGTATTGCTGGTAGAAAGCTCTCAAGGCGATCTCGGCTTTTTAAGTGCGTTTTCTGGCAAAATTGCTGACCAAAACTTGATTCCAGGATTTGTCCCTCCTGTGTACGACATGCTGACCGATGAAGGCTTCTTCCGCGCAGAAACGGATGCCATCAACGCCGCCAATGCGGAGTACAAAACCTGTGCCGCGAATCCGGAATTAGCGGATCTTAAAGCGCAAATCCAAGCCGACCGAGCCGCTTATCAGCAAGAGGAGCAAACACAGCGCCAAGTGATGATTGATGGCCGCGCCGCACGCAAGCGACAGCGCCAACAGGGCGAGCAAACGCTCAATGCCGATGATCTCAAAATCTTGTTGGATGAGTTGGGTAAGCAAAGTGTCGCTGAGAAAAACGTTCTCAAATACTTAAAGCAAGCGTGGGATGAAAAGCTTGCAATCAAAGAAGCGCGATTGGCCGAGTTAGAGCAGCAACTTGCTCACCTGAAAGAGCAGCGCAAAACGCTCTCCAACGCTTTACAGCACAAATTGCATAAACAATACCGCTTCCTAAACAGCCATGGCGAAGCACGCGACTTGGTGGACATTTTTGCAGACACCACAAACCCAGTTCCACCAGCAGGTGCGGGGGAATGTGCTGCGCCAAAACTGCTCCAATACGCGTTTAAACACGGATTCAAACCGCTGGCGTTGGCAGAATTTTGGTGGGGTGTGTCGCCAAAGTCTGAAGTTCGCCAACACAAAAAATTCTACCCATCGTGTAATAGCAAATGTCAGCCGATTTTGGGCCATATGATGCAAGGGCTGGATGTCGAACCTAATCCATTGGCGGAGAATTGGGCAGAAGACAAAGAACTAGAGATAATCTACCAAGACGACGCTATGGTCGTCGTCAACAAGCCCTCGGGCTTACTTTCAGTGCCTGGTAAAACTATCAAGGACTCTGCTTATACGCGCCTACAAGCGATGTACCCTGATGTGGAAGGGCCGTTTGTGATTCATCGCCTCGACATGGCGACCTCTGGCATTTTGGTGTTTGCCTTAACCAAGCGCGCGAACAAAAGTCTGCAAAAACAGTTTATGGCTCGCGGCGTAAAAAAACGTTATATGGCACTGCTCGAAGGCGTATTAAACGAGCCTGAAGGGGAAATTTCACTGCCAATGCGTGGTGACCCCGACGACCGCCCACGTCAACTGGTGTGTTTTGAACACGGGAAACATGCAGAAACCTACTGGCAACTGATTGAAGTCAAAGATGGACGCAGCAAGGTATACATGTATCCGAAAACAGGGAGAACTCACCAACTACGTGTACACAGTGCTCATCACATGGGGTTAAACATGCCGATGGTTGGTGATGGTTTATACGGCGAAAAAGCGAATCGCTTGCACCTGCATGCTGAGATGCTAGAGCTGGATCATCCATACAGCAAAGAACGCATGGTGTTCCAAGCTGAGTGCGAATTCTAACGTCTTCCCAAGTTTAAATAACAAAAAGGCACTGACTATCAGTGCCTTTTTTTTCTAACCAGAATAAGCGTGATGCGCGATACCGAAAACCGTTAGCTCACCTTAAACTTGGTCCACACCTGAGAGCGCCAACGCCTTGCCATGATGATACCACGTACCCATTCATCGAGTGCGATTGCCATCCAAGCCCCTAAAACGCCATAACCCAAGTGGATGCCAAAGATGTAAGAGAAAAGCACGCCTAATCCCCACATACTCAAAATCCCCATTTGCACTGGGAACTTGATGTCACCCGCGCCTTTGAGCCCCGCGATAAAAATCAGGTTAAACACACGTCCGGCCTCGAGCAAAATTGAGCCCATGACTAACGAACCTGCCAATGCGAGTATCTCTGGTTGATCGGTAAATACGCGCAGAATCTCTTCTCTAAACAGGTAAATCAGTGTGGTTGCCGCCGTTGATGCCACAAACCCCACTAAGAAGTAGATTTGTACGCGTTTTAAAATGCTACTCACCCAACCTTTACCGATGTAGTAACCGGTCTGAATTTGCGCTGCCTGACCAATTGCCAACGCGAAAGCAAACGAGAAACGGGCAATGTTTTGTGCATAAGTGAAAGCCGCCAACGATGCCGTCCCCATTTGCACCACAAAGTACACAATGCAGATTTGCGCCACGTTGTAAGACAGCACTTCACCCGCGTTCATACCGCCGATTTTTAAGATCTTTTTGTAAATCTCTGCCGGTACTTGTTTCATAGTCGACATTGGTAGTTCAATGCTACTGCGAGCGAGAATAAACCATAACATTAACGTACCGATGATTTGGCTGACGACGGTTGCTATTGCCACGCCTTGCACACCATACACAGGTAAACCAAATGGCTGGTAAAGCGCAATATAGTTACCAATGATGTTGAACACACCCGAGATCAAATTCACCACCATTGGGGAACGTGAATAACCATGACTACGCAGAATAGTTGTAAAAACAACGCCAATCGTAACGTTAAACGTCATCGCACCGCTTATCAGCAGATATTCATGAGCGTACTGCTCGACTTGCGCTTCCAAGCCGTAATACGGGAGTAGGTATATCGCACCAAGCACGGCAATCACACTCAATAGCACACCGACGAGCACAGACAACGCAATACTCGCAACACCAACGCTCACTGACTCTTGCTCGCGTCCAGCGCCATTGTATTGGGCAATCAAAATCCCCGTACCGCTACTGACAAACGTCGAAACGATGATTAAAAAGAAGGTAATCTGCGTGATCACACCAACAGCGGATACGGCTTTGTCTGAGTAGCCACTCAGCATGAACACGTCACTGGTTCCTAAAGCCGTCCGTAGCAAAATTTCGACAAGAATTGGCCAAGCTAATGCCACGATGGACATTCGTTGGTTGATGTTTTGGCTTTTAGGCATGCTTGTAACCTTTCCTACAACTAAAAACTGCCTCACAATTTTGTGAAGCAGTTTAAAAATAGTGACTCGAACGAAGCTCGATATGAGGTTGTGATTTAGCGCGGATTCTAGTCGCATATTGGTCATAACGACAACAATATTTCGCCCTGTTTCGGAAAAATATTTCTAATGCCTTTTCGAAACGACATATGCCTTAACGATAAGTAGAGCAGAGATTGGTGAACAATACTCTCAATCAACAAGCACCGAACAGAATCAGGATAATCAATAGTAATGCGTCTAACTAGATACATTACTTTGAGTTATCAGTCCAACCATATAGAGCCATGAAGAACCGTCATGAAAACCTGCATGCGCTACCATTCCTCTTTGAACACTCGCACCAAATCACACTGATGGCTTTGCACTAAAAATGACTGATATCACATTTGGAAACTTTGTTGTTCTATTTATCGCGAAAATACCGCCTAGAATAAGCGTACACGTTAATTAAGCAAGGATACGTAATGTCGACATTGGCTGGGGCGCGCTTAGAAGAAATGGCGGACATCCGCTCAACAAGAAAAAAGAAAATTGTCTTTTTATGCTCCAGTATCGCCGCTGCCTGTTTAACTTATGGTTCCATTGCTCAATCACTTGAGAATAACTGGGGCTTAAGCTTTTTCCATGCTTTGTGTGCCTTGGCATGCTTAGCAATCAGTTATGTAATAAAAGTCCAGCGGCACCATCAATACGCCGACTTATGGCTAAGTGCTGTCTTAATGTTCGAAGGGTTATTGTTACTTCTGTATAACGACGCTCCGTCAGGCAAGGTGCTATGGCTATATCCTATTGTCGCCACTCTGGTATTAATTAATGAGTTTAAGGTCGGTCTGCTGTTCAGTGTCACCTACATTTTACTGATCTTTTTTGGGGTCGCTTTTTTAGATCGACTGCCAACAGCCACAGAAATCATAGAGCGGAGATTGATGCTGACCCTGATAGCGACCGCGTTTGTGTGTCACACGTTCTCGTATTACTACACGAAAGTCCTCAATTACATTCAAACACTGTATCGTGAGGGGATTGAGGAGTTAGCATATTTTGACCAGCTCACTGGGCTTGCCAATCGCTGGAGCTTTGAGACTTGGGCGCGCGCAAAGCTCGATGAAATCAAGCACTCATCTGATGACAGCATCACCGCATTGGTTTTTCTCGATATCGATAACTTCAAGCACATCAACGACACCTACGGGCACGATATTGGTGACCAAGTACTTCAAGCCTTCGCAACTCGATTAAAAAATAACATTCGCAACAAAGACAGAAAAACAGATAAACACGACTACTCCATCGCTCGATTTGCGGGCGACGAGTTTGTAATCATGCTTTACGATGTAAAAAGTAAAGATGACCTAGACAGCATCCTAAAACGGATCGTAAATCTGTTTCCGACAGGTTACCGAAGCTACGATATGATTAACGAGTTAACGATGAGTGTAGGTGCTGCTATCTATAAGCAAGATGCAAAGGATTTGTCTGAATTGACTCGATGTGCAGACAAAGCAATGTACGCAGCTAAACATACTGGTAAAAACCAGTACGCCTTTTATGAGCACTGCAATACGGAAGAACAGTCAACATCTGATGCACCAGCGGTACCAGAAGCTTGCTAATGACTAAGCGAACACATGCATCACCCAAAGCCCCACAACGAGGAATACGATTAACCACACTACTTGCAACGTTCTGTTCGGCTTGTCTTGCTGACGAGTGGGGTGATCTTTAAACGCACGGCCCTTCATTTTGCCCATTAAGCTCTTTCCTAGAGCACGTCGATAAAATTCACGTCTCTTATGAGCGGCGTTGGCAACTTCGGTAAAGCGCTGTCTTTGCTCATTGGTGAGATCTTTATCCTCGTAACGAGGAGGGAGATCAGAATGCTTGCGTTGTACTGCCATCACTTCCTCCCTGGTCGATGGGTACATTTTTATTAAGTATATACCCAAATAACCAAAAAGATGCGTTATAAGTGAAGCACATAGACGAAAAAACCACCCGAAGGTGGTTTTATGACGAGCAACAAATGAACGCTAGAAGTACTCACATAAATACGCAGTCGCTTCTTTCACTTGAAGCTCAAATGAAGAATTACCTTCCACTTCAAAAAACTCACCACTTTGACAAGTCGTCCAATCGCTCTCGCCAACACGCTTGACCACAAGCGCACCTTTTACAACCGTCATACGCTCTGGTGCTTGAGTACCAAACGTGTACTCACCAGGAAGCATCACACCAACGCTAACATCCTGATCTTTCTGGTTAAAGCCTAGTGATTTTACACTACCAGCAAAATAGCTATTTTCCTTAATATTCATTATTGGTTTCCTTATCAAAAGTCCGCTCTTTTTTACCTTGTTTCTTTCCGTTACTCAAGCTTTGAAAGCCATTAAACTCAACGTAATAACGCACATCCTTTGCTACTGAGCGAGAACCTTTTTTCGCGAGGATTAATCAGGCGACCTAAACCGAGCAAGAAAACCTACGAAGTAATGAATGTGAGCAAACAACAAAACCATCAATAAGATGTGTATCTGAATGTAAAAGTGGACATTAGATCATAGTTTCGTCGTCTCAATGGCGGGATTGTTTGTTTTTAAAAAGGAAGGTTTCCACCATGTTAAAAAAGTGGAGAAAATTAGATCTATGGCGGACTCAACCCGCCGAAGGCGAAAAGCACGACAAGAACCAAAACTTTCATTTTTGGCTCGCCACCAATCTAAAATCCTCAAGAGTACATTTGTCTGCTTCGGGATGGGTCTGTTGACGTTTTTTGGCTATCAAATCCACCTTTCCTATCAAGACCACATTGATCCGGAAAAGGTGTACGGCGAATGGATTGAGATTGGCGCGCCACCCTACCAAACAGAACGTCTCGTTTTCACTGAAGATGGGGTATACCGAAACCATCGACTTATTACGACGGAATTTGAATTCGATGGCAAGGTCATCACGTTGAATACCGGATTAGGAAAGACAGCGTATCAGATCTCGGGCTCTCATCTTTCACCTCAAATACGCCGTATTGAGCCTCTTATTCCAGATCAGCGATTCATTCGTAAAGGATTTGAGCATACCGTTCAGGGCTCAGAAACCGGTGCAGCCTCTAAACGTCGCGCCGCGTTGAGTGAACACTTCAGCCGTGACTAATACGTCTTCACGGCTATTTTTCCTTTCAATTCTCTTTCTATATCAATGAAACAAAACCTTAATAAACAACAAAATAAGGCCTTCATCGCATTTAACTAACTCGTTACTGAGTAAACAATAATTTTAGTTTCTGCTGAGATTTTATAAATTATTGACTCAGTCTGACACTTTCTGTGTAACAGAGTGCGAGTTTTAGTTAAGTTCTCTCAAGTGCCTCGAAAACCGTCTTAATTTTTTTGACGAAAAAAAACTCTCTGAAATGCTGAGTGTGATGCTTTTGCACGTGGAGTAAATCCAATCATCTTATCTGGTGCAAGAGCAGCCTATGTTCTAGGTAGAACATGAATCCAAGGATTGAGAGAGAAGTTATGATTCGATTTAACCTATGTGCAGCTGGAGTTGCTTTAGCGCTATCAGGCGCTGCAGTTGCGGCTCCAACCGCACCAAGTATCGATATGTACGGTTCCAACAACCTTCAGTTTTCTAAAATTGAACTCGCGATGGAAACCACGTCAGGCTACTACGACATGGTGAAATACCATGAGCAAGCGAAGATCACTGTTAAATTTAACCAGTGGAGTGGCACACCTGGTGACACTTACAACGTCTATTTTGATGGTGTAAAAGTAGCAAGCGGCCCTATCACTGGTAGCCAAACGACAGCTTCGTTTGAATACGGCCAAGGTGGCTTATACCAAATGGAAATCGAAGCATGTGATGCGACAGGTTGTGCGAAAAGCGCACCAGCTGAAATCACAATTGCAGATACCGATGGTTCTCACCTGAAGCCACTAACGATGAATGTTGATCCAAACAACAAAACCTACAATACCGATCCAAGCGTCGTGATGGGTACGTATTTTGTTGAATGGGGCATCTATGGCCGTGACTACACAGTCGATAATATGCCGGTCGACAACTTGACTCACATCCTTTACGGTTTTATCCCAATTTGTGGCCCAAATGAGTCTGTGAAGTCTGTTGGCGGCAACAGTTTCAACGCGCTACAAACTGCTTGTACAGGTGTGCCTGATTATGAAGTCGTTATCCATGACCCTTGGGCTGCTTATCAGAAGAGCTTCCCACAAGCTGGTCATGAATACAGCACGCCTATCAAGGGTAACTACGCAATGCTAATGGCATTGAAACAACGTAACCCTGATCTAAAAATCATCCCATCGATCGGTGGTTGGACACTGTCTGACCCATTCTTCGATTTCGTGGACAAGAAAAACCGTGACACATTCGTCGCATCAGTTAAGAAGTTCCTGAAAACTTGGAAATTCTACGACGGTGTTGACATCGACTGGGAATTCCCTGGCGGCGGCGGTGCAGCAGCCGATAAGGGCGACCCTGTAAACGATGGCCCAGCATACATCGCACTGATGCGTGAACTGCGCGTAATGCTTGATGAATTAGAAGCTGAGACAGGCCGTACTTACGAGCTAACGTCCGCTATCGGTGTCGGTTACGACAAGATTGAAGACGTAGACTACGCAGATGCAGTTCAGTACATGGATTACATCTTCGCAATGACTTACGACTTCTACGGTGGTTGGAATAACGTTCCTGGTCACCAAACTGCGCTTTACTGTGGTTCATTCATGCGTCCTGGTCAGTGTGACGGTAGTGGCGTTGATGAGAACGGCGAACCGTACAAAGGTCCTGCTTACACAGCAGATAACGGCATCCAACTTCTTCTTGCTCAAGGCGTTCCTGCGAACAAGCTAGTACTTGGTACAGCAATGTACGGTCGTGGCTGGGAAGGCGTAACTCCAGATACACTCACAGATCCAAACGACCCAATGACAGGTACTGCTACAGGTAAACTGAAGGGCAGCACAGCGCAAGGTGTTTGGGAAGATGGCGTAATTGACTACAAAGGCATTAAGTCATTCATGCTAGGTGCAAACAACACTGGTATTAACGGCTTCGAGTACGGCTACGATGCACAAGCAGAAGCACCATGGGTATGGAACCGTACTACGGGCGAGTTGATCACATTTGATGACCACCGTTCAGTGCTAGCAAAAGGTAGCTACGCGAAGTCTCTTGGTCTTGCTGGTCTATTCTCTTGGGAAATTGACGCGGATAACGGTGACATTCTAAACGCGATGCACGAAGGTATGGCTGGTGGTGTGGTTCCTCAACCAAACCGTAAACCAACCGCAGCCGCTGGCGCAGATCAATCGGTAACAGGTCCTGCAAATGTGGTTCTAGATGGCAGCCTGTCAAAAGACTCTGACGGCACCATCGCAAGCTACGCTTGGGAACAAGTATCTGGCACAGCAGTGGTACTAACAGGTGCAAACACAGCGAAAGCAAGCTTTGATGCAGCAGAAGTTACTGTTGAAGAGCAATTAACTTTCAAGCTGACGGTGACTGATAACGAGGGTGCAACGGCATCTGACCTCGTTGTAGTAACAGTGAAACCAGCAGGTGTTGTTGACCCAGTGAACAGCGCACCAGTAGCACAAGTTGTTGCTCCAGCAACAGCAAACGCTGGTGACGTTGTGGTTGTAGATGCATCTGCGTCTAGCGATGCAGACAACGATACCCTGACATTCAACTGGACTCTACCTCAAGGTCTGAATGCAACGGTTGAAGGCTCTAAAGTCACGTTCACTGCTGCGGAATACCCGCAAGACACAAGCTTAAGCTTCACTGTAAGTGTGAGCGACGGTAAAGCGTCTTCATCGGCAAACGCGACAGTGGTTGTTGCACAGCACACAACCGATCCGAACCCTGGTACTTGTGACAACGCATGGGATGCGAGCGCAGTGTACACAGGTGGTAACCAAGTGACTCACGCAGGTAAAACGTGGGAAGCGAAATGGTGGACTCAGGGTAACGATCCTAGCCAATCTGGCGAATGGGGCGTTTGGAAAGAAGTTGGCGTAGCTAACTGTAACTAATTTCAGCCTTGCAGACGTTCTGCTAAATAAACAAAGGACAGCTTCGGCTGTCCTTTTTGGATTTAACCTCTTAACGAGGAGAGCAACACCAGAGACGAAAAAATCTGAGGTGTTACTTTCAAATCGACTTAGCCCAAAACGGAGCGAGTCAATCAGTAAAAGTAAGGGTTACCAAGCACTATCGAGCAAACGGTCAAAACTACTGAAGACTTGCTCACACTTCATCACTCGACCATGCCCCTGACCTTGTGTTGTCACTAACTCAACGTTTTTAATCTCTTCAGCCGCTTTTGCCGAGACACTGTATTTGGTGAACTTATCTTGCTCATCATGAATAATAATGGTGTGAGACGGACGCTCAGACAAACGCTTCATCGGATCAATGGACTGTAACGGATAGCCAAATTGGTCTTCAACTTCTGAAACCACAGCATTAAAAAGCTTCATCGAGTAACCGGAACGCGCAATGCTACCGAATAAGTTCTCTACGTAATTTAATACCGGAGCAATAAGCAGCAAAGGCTTGTTTTCTAATTTGCTGTGTCGGCACTCAAGAGCAGAAGCGGTGCCCATGCTGTGCCCAACTAGGCCAACAACATCCTCGACCGTATCCAACACATCTTCTAATCCTCTGACAAACCCCGGAATGTGCCCATACTGCCCCTCACTCTCACCATGTGCCGGATGATCGTACGCCAAAGCAGTAAACCCTTTCGACGCAATATGTTCCATCAGTGGATAAAACTGACTTGCCGTGCCAGACCAACCATGAGTTAGCACCCAAATAGGTCCAGAGCCCAAAGTATAGGTTTTGATGATGCCTGCATGCCCTTTAATTTCACCTTTGATAAGCCCTTGAGGTTCAATATTTTTAGGTTGCGTACGAGCAGGTGTCAGAAGAAGCTTGCGCGCGGTCTTCTTTGCATGTGACGGGGCCAGTGTATGGTGTAACCGAGTACTAATGTTCACCAAACTGCGCTTAATACTGAAACGTTGCGATGTATTAAAGTAAATTTTTTCACTCATAATCATGTCCTTAACTATCAGCTTTGCAAAAAATAGAACGGTCGTGCTTTTTACGCTGATAAGAAAGAGCGAACTCAGCCGCTCTTTGTGATTTTATGTCTACGAATCTGGGAAGCGAATAACCGATATTAGCCTTTCCAGCGAGAAAATAAGTTGTCGATCCCTTGCCAAAACAGACGCAAGCTTTCTTGCTCACCTTTAATTGAGTAAAAAACATGCGCACTCAAATAGAGACCGTACAAATCAAACGTTGCTTGGCGTGTATCTAAGTCTGCTGCAAATTCTTGCTTCTCTTTGCCTTTCGCTATTTGGATCTCCAAATAACTCAGCCAAGTGTCTATGGATTTACGCAGTCCGGCCTGAAGCGGGCAATCTTTATCTGCCGTATCATTCCAAGCGTCAAGAAACATACAACTTCCTTGGAATGCGTGATTCCAAGTCATCCAAGAGTCGAGCAACCCTCGAATTTTACGCTCGATATTGCCATCCCCGAGTTCTCGAGCAGGCTCAATAACCCGATCAGCGAACACTTTATTGGCGTGATCAAGCACCGATAGCTGTAAATTCAACTTCGAATTAAAGTGGGCAAACAGACCACTTTTCGACATACCGCATTGCTTGGCTAACTCTCCAATCGTAAGACTTTCTAATCCGTCTTCGCTGGCGATCTCAAAAGCCCGCTGCAGAATAAACTCTTTTGTCACTTTTCCTTTTTGCATAGTCTTATTTTTAGCACGATCGTTCTTTTTTGCAATCTCGAGTTAACTGGTCTAACCATTATTCAGTGCTATTTTCGACTCACGAATCAGGTATTGATTGCGTTAATAGGTTAATAATTAAGAAGTTTGAAGTAAGTCTTAATTTTCAAAACAGCTTCAATGTAAGCGCAAGTCTGTTGACTTTTTCACGTATTACTTCAGTAACAACCTGCTATTTTCACCTAAGTTTTTTATTTAGGTAAACAATGTAATGGCAAAGAAACAAAAAATAGCCAGCTTAGAGTTTGCACGTATCATTGCGATGCTTGCGATTGTGGGTTTGCATTGCCAGATGGCACTGACGTACTGGCAGTTGGATGGGATACCATGGGTTGGCTATATGCTCAACCAACTGGCTCGTTTTGCTGTTCCGTTGTTCTTTCTCATCTCGGGTTATCTAATCCAGCCGAAGTTGAGTCACTCACCTATTGATACTCTTAAGAACTACGCCAAACCGTTAATGAAGGTTTGGCTCATTTGGAGCATGATCAGTTTACTGATGCCATTCCAATGGCAGACGGTCGCTGAGGCTGGGTATCTCGCCGAAAGGCAAGGTTATTGGGGGTACTTAATGTCAACCCCGATCAATTCACTCATCGAAGGCGGACTCGTTCATCTGTGGTTTATTCCGGCTCTGGTCATTGCCGTAGCGTTAATTGCCTTTCTCGTGCATATCAATATGGCGCAACTGATACTGCCAACCGCAGTATTGCTATACATATACGGGGTCTTTGCTGGCAGTTACGCGACCATTACCGACCTGCCAGCGCCTTTCTTTACTCGTAACGGGCCTTTTTTCAGCACGTTGCTAGTTGCTCTAGGTTATTTCGCACGAGAAGCGCAGTGGCGGTGGTCGAGAAACAATACGGTTCGATGCATTATTCTTGGCATGGCACTGCATTTTGGTGAAGCTTACTGGCTGATGCAACATGACATCGCTTTCAACTCGCACGACTTCCTATTCGGTACCGTTATCTGGACTGTAGGTGTCTTTATGTGGCTTTTGGCTCACCCTCATTTTGGCGACATGCCTTGGGTCTTCAAACTATCTCCTAGCGTGTTAGGAATATATGTTAGCCATCTGCTTATCATAATTGTCATGATGAATGTCGCTGGATTTATCGGGCTGCAACACCTCGCGAAAGATGTGTTTATTTATCCTGCAACGATTGTTGCAACCATACTGCTTGTGAAAGCAATCGACGCTTCACCGTTGAAAAAATGGCTCCTACGCTAAATGCATTCAGCTCTAGATATAGCTAGCTTTAACTCAAAAGGGTTAGAGCTAGCCAGTTAAAAATGAGATTTCTCTCTCACTGACCAATTTTTGACTTTCTAATCCTTCAGAATTTGCTTTCACTCACAAAAAACATTGTTCATTTCCTTTAAATTGGCTCGACTATTACAACATTGCTCATTAAACGGAGGCTGTATGTGGGCAGGTCAAGGACTCGTTCCTTTTTTAGAGATTAGTCACTGGTTAACTTACGGTTTATATGCCGCTGCGGTTTTATTCGGCGCAGCAAGCATTGCGTCACTCAGAAAATAGTGGCGCACACTATCATTTCCTAACTCCTACTGTTAATTCGAGCTCTCTCACAACTAACTCATTCATTTGTGGCTAATATTTCTCCAACCAGACAAAGGAGAAATGTCTATGCCAATCTATCCAATTGTGGCTTTCTGCTGTTTGTTGTTATCTAGCGCCACCTTTGCTGCATCAACCAATGAACTGAACCTTGTTAATTCTGGTGTCGGTTACGCGGCTCTGATTATCTTTTCGATCGCTTACATACTGGTTATGTTGGAAGAGTATCTGAAAATGAGAAAATCCAAGCCAGTGCTGCTCGCTGCAGGGTTAATTTGGATTCTGATTGGCTACACCTTTGCTCAGCACAACCAGCCTGAAATCGCCAAATCCGCACTAGAACATAACTTGTTGGAATATGCCGAGTTGCTGCTGTTTTTGCTCGTGGCGATGACCTACATCAACGCAATGGAAGAACGCAAACTCTTCGATGCCTTACAGGCGTGGATGGTTGGTAAAGGTTTTGGATTCAAAAAGTTGTTCTGGCTGACGGGGTTTCTCGCTTTTGTCATTTCACCGATTGCCGATAACTTAACTACGGCCCTTTTGATGTGCGCTGTAGTGATGAAAGTCTCTGGTGATAATCCTAAGTTCGTCAATCTTGCTTGTATCAACATTGTTATCGCAGCCAATGCTGGCGGTGCATTCAGCCCATTTGGTGATATTACAACCCTGATGGTGTGGCAGGCCGGTCATGTCAGCTTTGCTGAGTTCACTCCGTTGTTTGTACCGTCATTGGTGAACTACTTGGTTCCCGCATTTTTGATGTCACTTTTTGTTCCAAACACAAAACCGAATACGATTCACCAACACGTTGAGCTAAAACGCGGGGCAAGGCGTATTGTCGCGTTGTTCATTTTGACGATTGCCACCGCAGTCTCTTTCCATGCTGTGCTGCACTTCCCACCCGTTATGGGCATGATGATGGGCTTGGCGTACTTACAGTTTTTCGGATATTTTTTGCGCCAAACTCTCAAACACTCACTCGCAAAAAAAGCAGCTATGGCAATTGCCAATGGCGATGATCAGGCATTGAAGCGCTTAGGCTCAGTGGTTCCGTTTGATGTGTTTCATCGTGTGTCTCGAGCCGAATGGGACACCTTGTTGTTCTTCTATGGTGTTGTGATGTGTGTTGGCGGTTTAAGTTTACTTGGCTACCTCGAACTGGTTTCAAACGTCATGTACACGCAATGGAACCCAGTCTGGGCAAACGTAATGGTTGGTGTCCTATCTGCAATCGTCGATAACATTCCGGTTATGTTTGCTGTACTGACTATGGAACCAAACATGTCGATGGGCAACTGGCTACTGGTCACATTAACCGCAGGTGTCGGGGGCAGTTTGCTTTCCATCGGATCCGCGGCAGGCGTCGCTTTAATGGGAGCCGCGCGTGGGCAATACACCTTCTTTGGCCACTTAAAGTGGGCTCCCGTCATCGCCTTGGGTTATGCCGCCAGTATTGCGGTACACTTGTGGATGAATAGCGGTTTATTTACTTAAAAGCACCGACAATCAGGTACTTAACTTGCAACACAACCTAGCGGTCGGATGGATGGTTAACGCCATCCATCACTTCAATCGCTCCCAACTCATATGGGTTGACGCCCTCTAAGCAGCCGACATTATAGCCATACTCACTCGGGTCAGAACGACGCTGATGGTGCGTATAAATACCGCACTCGCCACAGAAAAAGTGCTTCGCAGTGTGTGTATTAAATTGATACTGCTTCAAGACGTCTTCGCCTTGCACAATACGAATACCGTTCAAAGGTACAGATGCGACAATCGCGCCACGACGTCGACACATAGAACAGTCACACCGTCTCGGTTTCTCAATACCATTGGGTAACGCCAGTTCCAACTCAACTTTTCCACAGTGACAACTCAGTCGATGTAATGTGTTGATTTGGGTGTTGCCAACTTTCTTAATCATAACTTTTCCTTGTTGTTTTTCTATCTGTGTACATTATGTTAAACAGGTTAATATCATCATAATCTCGTCCAAAAACTCGACATCCATCACTTTTCGCGACATTTTATTTGCCGATTTGTTAGTTGCTATTTTGGCGACTGTCTATCGCGTCCGTGAGACGTGTTATCTCCGGCGCGTTTTTTAAACCAAGGAAATTAATTTATGGACAAAGATCATAGCCTAAGAGAGAACCTCTTGGCTCTGACGCTCGGCAGTGCGTTGGTGTCACTTGGGGTGATATTTTTTAGCAAAGTAGGATTGCTCACTGGCGGTACGGCTGGCTTGGCGATCTTCCTAACCAAAGTGAGTGACTTCAGTTTTGGTCAGATATTTTTCGCTCTTAACCTCCCTTTTTATATTTTATCTGTGATGCGCATGGGTTGGCGCTTCACTATCAATACCTTTATTGCGGTTTCGATTGTCTCTTTTGCGGTCGATCATCTGCATCATGTGATTGAGATTTCACGAATCGAACCTTTCTATGCGGCACTTTTGGGTGGTGGGCTGATTGGAATCGGTATGTTGGTAATTTTCCGTCACAAAATGAGTTTGGGTGGCTTTAACATTCTAGCGTTGTACCTTCAGGAACGTTTTGGAGTTCGAGCGGGTAAAGTTCAAATGGCGTTAGATTGTGCCATCGTGGTGATGTCACTGTTCATTGTAGATGTGCACCTTATCGCTCTATCTGTTCTAGGTGCCATCGCAACGAACTTGATTTTGGCGATGAACCATAAACCAGGACGATACCAAGCAAAAGCGCAAGCAGCATAATCATCGCTGCATAGTCAACAACCCTAAAGCCCCCAGCCAGTCACTCGGGGCTTTTTTCATTCAACGCTAAGATCACGTCAACGAGCTCGTTTTGCAGTGCTGCTGCATCTCTTCATCCAATTTAGCTTTATATTTCTGACTAAGATGGAAGTGTACTTGCATCAACAAGTCATGTGCGTGGAACAGCTCAAACGCGTCGCTACCATTTTGCTGACAAATAGCCTCACAGCGCTCAGCATGCACTTTGGCTTCTTGCGGTTTATCCGCTTTAAGCAAGCTCATCGCTAAGCGATACTCTGCGCGCTCTTCTTGCATCCAACCCCCTGCCACTTTCCAATAGTCTAGCGCGAGTGTCGCTGCTTCTAACATCTTCGATTTTTCCATGCACGTGCGCTCAGCCAGCGCTTCGTACTGACATGCTAAGTTGTTCGCAGTGATCGCGATAGCGCGCGCTAATGGCCCTTCTGCATCGTTCGGCGTCGTTCCTAACGCTGCCTTCACCAACCATTGACTCGCCAGTTCAAGCTGAACAAGTGCAGAAAGTTCATTCGAAATCAAAGCGTAAACTCGGCGTTGTTCTTGCTCTTCCAATAATTCCATATTGTCAGTGCCATCTACGAAATAGCGCGCAACGGCAATACTGCGTTGAAATGCAAAACTCTCGGCAACCTTGCGTTCATCAAAGTGCTCTAAACAAGTAAGAAACTGTTCTGGGCACTGGAGATGCCCAATAGCGGTATGCAGCATCAATGCGAATATTCGCTCGATTTGGGTAACGTCTTCCACCTCGCTCAGAGCCGTTTCTAACTGAGCATAAATTTGTTCGGGATTTTCCTCGTGATGCTGCCAACACTCACTCATGAAGGCATCAAAATCCGTTTTGAAAGGCATGTCCTTATTGTCCTTTTTCTGTTCGTATAACGAATATGAAACTCTACACTATCGTTCCCCCTGTGTAGCACGCTTAATCCCAATATGAGAATCGCCTCACTTAAAGCGGTGTACCTTGCTCCAACGCGAGCAAACGTTGCTTGCGCTCCACTCCACCTGCATACCCAGTCAGTTTTCCGCTTTTGCCAATAACGCGATGACAAGGCACCACGATAGAAATCGGATTCTTCCCATTTGCTAACCCAACAGCACGCACAGCTTTAGGGTTACCTATCGCATTCGCGAGATCTTGATAGCTCCACGTTTCCCCATATGGAATGGTCGTTAGTGCCTGCCAAACTTGATTTTGAAAATCAGTGCCTGTCGCTGCAAGGGGCAAGTCGAATTCGTTGCGCAGACCAGCAAAGTATTCATCCAGTTGGGTGACAGCTTGGCGCAAGACCGGATGCTGCTCGTCTCGCACCCCCAGCTCAATCGGCTTAGTGGTGCATGTTTCAAACCAAATGCCAAGTAAGCCCTCAGCGTTCGATTGGATAGTCACCGTTCCTAGTGGACTCGGCATTTCGGTATAAAATGTTTTCATGATTGATTCCATAAGTGAAACGTCGCGTAGCTTCCCCAAGGGGCCGCAGTGTGCGTATTCAGTGATGGGTAACGCTGCATCGCCTTTTTCACCACTAAGTCTTTATCTAGAAAGCAATCGGGTTGAGATTGCCCTCGCAGTTGAGCATAACTGACGGTCCAAGGTCCAATGCCTTTCAAAGCTAGCCACTGCTGGGGGTCAGCTTCTGAGTTGTCCTGCATAAACTGGGCGAAGCGCACTAGCGTCTCTTTACGGCTTTGCGGCATGCGCAAAAAGCTCACGTCGGCGTTCGCAATATCACTGGGAGTCGGGAAACAACGTTTTTCTGACTCTCCACTAAGTGTGGCCACCAATAAGTTAAGTTGACCAATCGCCGCTTTAACCGACACTTGCTGGCCTAAAATAGCTCTAACCCCTGCTTCCCATGCATTCCATACACCAGGAATACGAATACCTTTACTCGACACGAGCCCAGGCGCGACATACTCCAAATGCTGCTCAACAGTACAAATATCAGCGTCAAGATCGAACATACGACGAATGTCAGACACCAAGTTTTGCAGCTTCGTTACGTCTTCAATTTCAAACGCCAGTTCTAAGTATCCTTCACCTTTTGTCGCTTTAAACCAGGCTTTGCTGTCATCCAAAAAAACGTTGCGCTGATAACTCTCATCACTCACCAGCTCAACTCCCTCAACCGCTCGCAAACGATAGAAGTCCAACATGTGCGACCAATTCAACTCACCTCGATAAGGTAAGGCAATTCGATTACAACCCGCACCATCAAACTCTTTACGGCGTACTTGAGAAGGCGTTAGTTTGAGAAACTTTTGAAAAGCATCGTTAAAGCGGCGCGTACTGTTAAAACCTGACGCAAACCCCACGTCGGTGACCGACATAGAGCTGGAGTGAAGCAACTGTTTGGCGAACATTAATTGCTGATATTGCGCATACTGCTTGGGTGACATACCTAAATACTGCTCAAACAACATACGTAAGTAACGGTCAGAAATCCCAACACGCTCAGCCAACTCAGACACCGAATGGTGATGCAACTCCCCTCTATCAATTAACGAAATCGCTCGTTGAAAGGTCGTCTCGACACCTTTCCATGCCCAAGATCCAGGCGCGCTATCAGGTCGACAGCGTAAACACGGACGATACCCTGCT
The DNA here is from genome assembly GCF_033344235.1 of Vibrio sp. Vb1554. Lineage (NCBI taxonomy): Bacteria > Pseudomonadati > Pseudomonadota > Gammaproteobacteria > Vibrionales > Vibrionaceae > Vibrio > Vibrio sp. Vb1554. The sequence continues at coordinate 70,226 of NZ_JAWPOJ010000017.1, forward strand.
TGAAGGGCTTGCGTCTTATCAGCGAAATACTCAACATTTTCTTCTTTAGGCAAATTTGCCGGGCAAATCGGACGACAAAAGATTCCCGTTGTTTTTACCGCCACATAAAATCGCCCATCAAAACGACTGTCTCGCGCGACTCGCGCCTTGTGACACTGCTCGAAGGTCAGTGAGGTATGGGGGTGAATAAACATAGTGCTTTCCTTGCTCATGCCTTTTGTCATTTATTGTTCATAGGCATCGTTCAATATAGTGTTATTGTAGCTTGCTTAAGCGCCCACAATTAGCCATTTTCGGAACTCAATATTGAGATTTATTGGCATTAGCGCTTTTGTACACTAAAGTTAGATCCAGAACATCACAACAACGTCGGCTAAAGGGAATTGGCATGGACTTACATACTTGCGTAATTGTATTAAGAAACCAAAAGGTTATTACCAGTAAATCCGTAGATCATTCTATTGGAATTATCGAACGAGACTCAGATAACGAGATCTCAGAAATTCAGATTAATGCGACGGATGGACGTAATATTCGAACTTATCACTACAACAATGTAGAGGAGTCATTAGAGAGCTTAATGAACCTCTGACGGTTTTCTTTAACACACCTTTCTCCCTTGTTAAAAGCGAAAGCAATAGAGCACAGTACATGTGCTCTTTTTTTGTTTAACAGAAAAAATGTTTATCGAAAATAATGACAGACCTTGATTTAAAACAGACAATAATCTGCAAATAAACACTCGAATATAAAAATCAAGGCATTGATTTAAATAAATAAAAACCAACTATTCAATTTTTTAGAACGAGTTTATCAAAATCCTCCCGTTATTTTTATGTTCGCCTCTACCTAAACTGTTCTCAACAGCACGGGAGCACACGCTTCCCACTCATTGAAAAGAGTCAGAGGACAGAATCATGAAAGCACTATTACAGAAAATTACCACGTCAAACGAAGGTTACAGCGCACTATCACTTCGCGTTCCAATCGGCATTATCTTTATGGCGCACGGCGCACAAAAACTATTTGGCTGGTTTGGTGGCTACGGGCTAGAAGGCACAGGTCAGTGGATGGCATCTATCGGTTTAGGTCCTGGCGTGCTCATGGCGTTACTTGCGGGCAGCGCAGAGTTCTTTGGCGGCTTGTTCATTTTACTTGGTCTGCTAACTCGACCAGCAGCGGTTGCTTTGGCGTTCACGATGGTGGTAGCGATATTCTCTGTCCACTTTGAAAATGGCCTATTCATGGCAAACAACGGTTACGAGTTTGGCTTAGCATTACTGGCAGCAAGCGTTTCTCTGGCGTTCTCTGGCGCAGGTAAAGCAGCGTTAGATAACTTTTTAAACAAAAAGCTCTCTTAAGGAGGCCTTATGATTACGGTAAGACATGCAGCAGACCGAGGTCGAGCAAACTCTGGCTGGCTTGATAGCAAACATACGTTTTCTTTTGGTAGCTACTACGATCCTCAACATATGGGCTTTTCTGAGCTGAGAGTCATTAATGACGATGTAGTCAAGCCTGGCGCGGGTTTTGATACACATGGCCACCGTGATATGGAGATCATCAGCTATGTGTTGGAAGGTGTTATCGCACACAAAGACAGTGAAGGCAACGTCAAAACACTACCTGCAGGTGAATTCCAACTCATGTCGGCAGGGAAAGGGATTTACCACAGTGAGTACAATGCATCGAACCAAGATACGCTGCGGTTTCTACAGATTTGGATTCAACCGAACACATTTGGAACCAAGCCAGGTTATCAGCAAAAAGATTTTGGTCGCAATCCTGGGTTAACGACTATCGCAACTCCAACTGGAGAAAACGGCACGCTACTTATTAAGCAAGATGCGACTTTGCATCAGTTAATTCTTGAGCCAAGTAGCGAACTAAACTTTGAGATTGAGTCGGGCCGAAATCTATTCATCCATCAAGTGACTGGGAGCCTTAGTGTCGACAATACCACTTTGACGGCTGGCGACGGCGCGAAGGTTGAACACCAGAGTAAGGTTGTTTTGCGCAATACATCAAACGAAAGCACAACAGCCCTGTTGTTTGACTTACCATAACTATCGATTCATCGAGATAAAAACAAAGCCGCCTTGATTTCTCAAGGCGGCTTTTTCGTTTTTCTGACTTTTCATTCAACGCTATTCGTCGGAAGTGCCAGAACCAATTTGCTGAAAACTGTAAGCGGTCAGTGGATCGATCTCTTTGACAATTTCTTCCACTTGCTTAATCGCGTCTACAGACGAGCTAGCTTTACGATAGCTCAAATAGATAGGGCGACACCAATCTTCTACTCCAGACACCTTGTGAAGCTGCCCATTAGCGATAAATGGCTCCACGAGAGAGATTGGTAAGTACGCGGCTCCACCCTTCTCTAAAATAAAGTCCAATGCGATACGCGCTGTTGAAGTGCGTAAATATGGAGCCGGAATCTTAGGGTGACGTTCAGAATGCTCTGAGGAGAAACGCGTCCCCCAGTCAACGTACACATATTTGTTTTCGAAAACGGTGTCTAAAGAATCTTTCTCAGTTGATACCAGAACGAGAACAACATCTGCCACTTTTTTACAGTTAAGCTCATCAGCTTTGATCTGATCGAACGCAAATGCCATATCTAACGTGCGCTCTAGCAAGCTACGACTGAGCATCTCACGTCCCATCACTTCTGCCATGAAGCCATAACCACCAAACGAATCTGTGACGACACTTAAACAATTCTGTAAATAAGCGTCCCAAATGTTTGGCGTGCCACCTAACGTTAGTTGCAGCGCTTTGCCATCTTCAAGCGATAATTCTAGCTTCGCTTGTTGCAATGTAGTGACCATTACCTCGGCATAGCTGATTAAGCGCTCACCTGCAGAGGTCAACTTTATGTTATTTCGATCACGAATAAACAATTGCGTATCGAAGTAACTTTCCAATTGTTTGATACGTGCGCTCACAGCGGCTTGGGTAATATAAAGGTTCTCAGCAGCACGTCCGAAGTGACGAACTCTTGCCAGCTCTAAAAATGTTCGAAAGACTTTTACATCCATAAACCATCTCCTGGTTAATATAAAACCAGATTAACAACTAATTAAAATCATGACGACAAAAAAGTTTTGTTTTTCTTTTGTTAGATTTAAGCCTAATTTTCGCCGTAAGTTCACTACATTCATCAATAACGGTTACAGAGGCTGTTGACATGTCTGACACTGAATTCCGTCATGGCAAAAAACGTTTTTACGATAACGTAAAATTCCCACGCGGCTTTGCAAAGTCTGGCGATTTTACTCTTTCAGAAGAGGAAATCCTAACAATTTATGGGGATACAATGCTTGGCTTAGAGTCAGGCGAATTAACACCTGAAAACAGCGAAGAGAAACACTTCATCAAGGTGTTAGAAAACCCGGGCAAAGCAAAAACAAAACTTGAGCGTACGTGGCTAAAGTACACCCAACTTGCTCGTGGTCGCAAGCGCTTCCATACGCTAAATGGTCGTAACAAGCCTGACGCCACAGAAGAATACATTGAAGAGAGTTTGGTTGAAGACGATTAATAACCAATAACCTAATTCTCGCCTTTTTCTAGCAGTAGGCGAAAGCTCGTTTGACTTTACTGAGCGAGCAAGACAAGCTCATTTCTTCTCCTAAAGCCCAAGGGGGCATTCTCCCAAGGGCTTTTTTAATATTTGGGTGATGACCGTTTACTTGGCGAGCGTCGCAATCTTTTTCAGAAAGCTCTCTTTCAAATGCTCTTGGTCATATTCCAAGTGATAGGTGTTGTGGAAGCCAATTTTTAGCTCAACACCATTCCCTCTCAAGAAAACGTTGTACCCATCGTAGTCAGAAAACGCTTCTACACCTTCATACATTTTACCAAATTCGGTTGGCGTACCGTTGTTCATCACACATTCGTAAGCCTGTAGTACTTTGCTCGGATCTAACTCATTTTTCATACCGAATTCCTCACTGGTTTACACATTTCAATTATGGTTAAAGAATGAGCGCCATGCCATATCTAACCCATAATATTTGAAGTTCGTGTGCGATTTCGCACTCTGTAGGTTGTTAAAAAACAAGGTTAAGTGCGAAGGCAGAACTTAATTTAGATCATAAATTTTATCTATTGATTCGTCAGTTTCATAATGCAATTTCTTTGTAAAAAATCGTCTTATAAAAGCATTTAGATATAAAAATCGTCGACAAAACCAACATTGGTTAAAGAAAAAGCAAAATTTTGACCTAAAACAATAGCAGTTCGCCATTACTTATTTTATAATGCGAATTAATGTTTCAGTACATCGTCAATTCCAATAACTAGGGGCACAAAATGAGACTTATCCCGTTAACTCGAGCAGCACAAGTAGGTAAGTGGGCAGCTGCGCATATCGCTAAGCGTATCAACGACTTTAAACCTACTGCTGAGCGTCCATTCGTTCTGGGTCTACCAACTGGTGGCACTCCTCTAGCAACCTACAAAGCCCTAATCGAGCTTTACCAAGCCGGCGAAGTCAGCTTCAAAAACGTCGTGACTTTTAACATGGATGAGTACATTGGCATCCCTGCGGATCACCCAGAATCTTACCGCTCGTTCATGTACAACAACTTCTTTAATCACATTGATATTCAAGAAGAAAATATCAACCTACTGAACGGTAACACAGACGATCACGACGCAGAATGTAAGCGTTACGAAGACAAAATTAAGTCTTACGGCAAGATCAACCTGTTCATGGGCGGCGTGGGTAACGACGGTCACATCGCGTTCAACGAGCCAGCGTCATCTCTTTCTTCTCGTACTCGCATCAAGACCCTCACTGAAGACACTCGCATTGCGAACTCTCGCTTCTTTGACGGCGATATCAACCAAGTGCCTAAATACGCGCTGACTATCGGTGTTGGTACGCTTCTAGACTCAGAAGAAGTGATGATCTTGGTCACTGGCCATAACAAAGCTCAGGCACTTGAAGCAGCCGTGGAAGGTTGTGTAAACCACCTATGGACAGTTTCTGCTCTTCAACTTCACCCTAAAGCAGTGATCGTATGCGACGAACCAGCTCAACAAGAACTGAAAGTGAAGACAGTGAAGTACTTCTCTGAGCTAGAAGCAGAAAACATCAAAGGCTTTTAACCCATAGGATGGCAGCCTAGAAACACACTAAAAATACAAAACCCGTGTTGAACACGGGTTTTTTCTTATCTGAACAGCGGGCTTAAGTCGTCAATAAGCTTTAATACCAAACTGACGAAGACGCTTAGGAAGCACTTCATCCAACTTGTCTAGTTCACTCGGTTCGACTTCGATAAGATTGAAATGATGCTGCTCATAAACAGTACGAATGGTCTCACGGTCGGCCTGAGCCATCTCCCCATCGTCACTTCCCCAAAATTGCAAATAGACTTTGCCACCTGGCAAGTAAAAATCGCTAGTGACATCTTGGTCAATCGGCAACTGACGCTCATAAGCGTGCACAACACCAGCCAAGTACAGCCAGTTGTCGATGAGCAACTCCCCCTTAGAGCGTACGTAATGCCCATCTAATGTTCGGTGCTTGGCTTCAAATTTTTGGCGAAAGCTTGAGTACGATTTATCCGTAGAATGTGACTCCGCGTCTTGCCCTAAAAACTCAATGACAGACTGCTTAAGACGCTTGTTACGCAGCACCACATCGTGCCATACGACAAAGGTATTTTGTGTTTCTTTATCGGTTCTTTGCTGTCCACCAGCGCGCACACCAGCTTCAGTGACACTCCATCCCTCTTCGGATTTGGTCAACCAACCCAGTTCACTCAAAAGCTGATTCATGCGCTTCGCATTCAATTTCAGCTTTTCACCCAGTTGTGTCGCGCTCAATGTTTTTCCTAAGCTGGGAGTCAGCTCAATATGTAAGTTGGTCGGCCAGACGATGAACTGGCCAAATTTAGGGTGATCCACATACTCACCGCCAAACTTTGCCCCTTCTTCGGTCAAAATCCACTTTTCATCTTGGCGAACGATGTAGCCTGCACGTTTGAGATCGGCAAACAGCAGCTTAGCTTCTACCTTGCGCATTTTCGCTAATGCCGACGTCGATATTTTTTCAGACATGTGGGTACCTCATGCTGCTGCAAAATTGAACACTATGTCGTCATAGTAACGCATTGATTTCACGGCTTGAAGTCAGGCAAACAAGATTTCGTGTTACAAATAGCAAAGCCAGCGTATAGGTGCTGGCTTTGTTATTTCGGTAAAAAAGCGAATGTTATTTAATAAAAGCGATGCATCCTTGCAAAATCACTAAATTCACAATGTCGATGAAGAATGCACCGACAATTGGAACCACCATAAATGCTTGTGGTGATGGACCATATCGACTCACGATGGAGCCCATATTCATGACCGCAGTCGGTGTAGCACCTAACCCAAAACCGCAGTGTCCGCTAGCGATCACCACCGCATCGTAGTTGCCTCCCATCATGCGGAATGTTACGTAGTAAGTGAACATCGCCAACACTGCCGACTGAATAGCAAGAATAATAAGGAATGGGATCGCAAGATCGAAAATATTCCACAATTTCAAACTCATCAAGGCCATGGCAAGAAATAGAGATAGTGCAACCGTGCCAAGAATATCAACGGTTTCTAAATCAACCTTGCGCGCCTTCGTCACTTCCATGATGTTAGTGATAACAACACCAATAAACAGCGCATAAACAAAATCGGGAATCATTAACCACTTGATGTCAAAACTGCTTACCCAGCTCTCGAGATACTTCGCGCCTGTCACGCAAAGTAGAATGATGGACAAGCTTTCAACGACTCTTTTCGCTGTGACACGATCTTCCTCATGTTCGTTGTACGTCACCAGTTCAGGGAAACTCTGATGACTTTGATTGGTGCGTCCGTATTCCGATTCCAAGTTGTGTTTGTTTAGTAGCTTTTGTGCAACAGGGCTGCCAATAATCCCGCCCATCACCAAGCCAAATGTAGCAGAAGCCATTGCCACCTCTAGAACATTATGCAAACCATACATTTCTTGAAAAGTTTGCGACCACGCAGCTCCCGTTCCATGTCCGCCAGAAAGCGTAATGGATCCGGCGATCAACCCCATGAGTGGATCTAACCCCAACGCTGTTGCTAAGGACACGCCGACCGCATTTTGGATAAGAATGTAGACCGATGCCACAACTAGGAAGATGAAAACCTTCGCACCGCCTTTAATCAGTTGGGTGTAATTTGCCGCTAAGCCAACGGTTGCAAAAAACATCAGCATAAAGACGTTTTGCAGTGGTAAATCAAAGGAAACATCCACACCGTTTAAGTGCATCGTCGTGATGACGCAAGCGACCACTAGACCACCAACAATTGGCTCTGGAATATTAAATTTTTTTAAGGTTGGTAACTTGGTATTGATGAACTGCCCTAAAAACAACACGCAAATTGCGACGAGGAACGACTCCTGTGGGCCGATAGATATTACCTGATTCATGAGACCTCTTTACTCTACTCTTTCTCATTCATTGAGCACGCGCTCAACGTGAGATAGGTGCCTAAGCCAGTCAGATTGCCTCTCGAAACTTTTGTTTTCTAGGCCTCTTTGACCATTGATTCTCATCAAGTAAGAAATAGGCAGACCTAAAATTATGCTAATTATCATTCAGTGAGAATATTCATTTAGAACAGGCGATAAGTGTATTGATGGGAAGAGAAAAACAACACTTCTCAACTTATGAGAAGCAATTAATTTCCATATAAAACAAAACCTCAAAACAACGACCACATAGGTGGATATTTAGAGCGAATAAGACAGGCGGATACACTAGGTTTTAAATTATTACTTTCTCTCTAACGCACTAGGTGTTATACATATATATAACACCATCTCAACCAAGAGATTCACTCATGACTAATTGGCATGATCGCCAACCGATATTTCGACAGTTGGCAGACCAGATCACGCAGCAAATACTGCAAGGTGTCTGGCAAGAAGGCGATGCTCTGCCCTCCGTCCGTAGCATCTCTGCAGATATGAAAATTAACCACCTCACCGTTATGAAAGGCTATCAATTGCTTGTTGATGACGGGCTAGTGGAGAAAAAACGCGGTCAAGGTATGTTTGTCGCTTCAGGAGCAAAGCTCAAATTACTCGCAGACGAGAAGGCACGTTTTCTTCAGCAACAAATTCCGCAGATAGCCGACACAATACAGCGTCTGGATATGTCACTCGACGAATTCATTCAACAACTAAAACCACACTTGAAAGGTGACCAATGAGCGCATTAGTCAGTGTAAACAACGTCTCCAAGCAATATCAGCAACAAGGAGAAGCACTGCATGAAGTGAGTTTCGACCTACATGCAGGACAAGTACTTGGCTTACTCGGCCATAATGGCGCAGGTAAATCAACGCTTATTAATGCCCTACTCGGTGCACATGAATATCAGGGCACTATTCGTATCAACGGATTTGAACCTATTATGCAACGCGACAAGATAATGCAGAGCTTATCCTACATCTCGGATGTCAACGTTCTGCCAGATTGGATGACCGTTGCTCAACTGCTTAACTATACCGAGGGCGTGCATCCAGGGTTCAATCGCGCCCAAGCAGATACGCTACTTCGTCAAACGGACATCAAACCTCGTGCGCGCATCAAATCTTTATCCAAAGGGATGAAGGTGCAATTACACCTCGCGATTGTGATCGCGACCAACACCCAAATCCTCATATTGGATGAACCGACACTCGGGTTAGATCTCGTGTATCGCGAGACGTTTTATCGTCACTTATTGGAATGGTTTCACGACGGCGAGCGCGTGTTGATCATCGCCAGTCATGAAGTATCAGAGATTGAGCACTTGCTGACAGATGTTCTGATTCTTAAGCATGGTCGCCCCGTTCTGCAAACCTCGATGGACAGTATCAGTGAAGACTATTTCATTCTTGAAGCCAACGACGAGCACCGCACACAAATTGAAGCGATGAACCCACTCTCGTCACAAAAAGGCCTCGGTTCAACGAAATGGTTACTCAAAGCCCAGTATGCCCAACAAGCAGAAACAATGGGTTCCATCCATGGGGTGAAGTTAGCGGATCTATTTTTAGCATTGCAGAAGGAGGCAGCGTAATGCGTTCAGTTGTCGCGATGTTGCAAAAAGAGTGGTTAGAAAACCCTCTTGTTTTACGTATTCCACTGTTTGTGTTGGCGTGTGGAGTTATTCTCTTTGTGAGTTTAATGAGTAACGATACTCTACAACACAATATGTTTTTCCAAATGAGCTTTGGTGGCGATGTCAGTGACATTCACAGAGAGCTTGGTGATGACGTCAATATGTTGATTACCGGAGGAGCAGGGCTGCTGTCTATCTTGTTAGCCGTTCAGTACTTCCCAAGAACGCTACGCAAAGAACGGGCGGAAGGCAGCATTATGTTTTGGCGCAGTATGCCTGTCAGTGACATAAAAACCCATTTAGTGAAGCTAGGGTTTGGCTTATTGGTGATTCCGCTCGTCTGCTCGGTGCTCGTACTCGCTGCAAATTTAATGTTGTGGTTGCTGAACATCTCTACTGATCACCAATTGGCTTTATTGTACCGCCAAGCCTCGTTAGGTTACGTGCTGCTGCATTGGGGAGAGTTTTTAATCAGAATGTTGTTCGCCGGTATTCTGCTGTTACCGCTGGCATTAACTGCGATGGCTATTTCACAAAAAGTGAACTCACCACTGGTCATTTTGTTTATCGCCATTTATGCGCTACGTTGGATGCCTATCGCACTTTTTGGTTACTACGGGCTAGATCACTTTTTCTCCGAAGTGCTTTACCTTCCGCTGCACGCCATTATTACACCAAACCCATTCAATACCATTCCTCAAGCGGGTTGGTTAAACGTTGGCATTTACGCCTTCATTGGTATTCTTGGTTGGACAGCTAGCCTCAAGTTCAGCCGAACCATTCAATAATCCGTCGTCCGATAAACGGCCAAAATCGAGCCATAAAAAAACGGTCACAACCTGTGTTGTGACCGTTTTTATTTCGCCTCTAGGAGCTCATCCACTTAACTTTAACCAAGGAATGAAATGTAGCCTTGCAAGATAATTAAGTTGACGATGTCGATAAAGAAAGCGCCCACAATTGGCACCACCATAAATGCTTGTGGCGACGGGCCAAATCGGTTAACGATTGAACCCATGTTCATTACGGCTGTTGGGGTTGCACCCAAGCCAAAACCGCAGTGCCCCCCTGCAATAACCGCAGCATCGTAGTTGCTTCCCATCACTTTGAACGTAACATAGTACGTAAAGATAGCTAAGACGACAGACTGCACAGCTAAAATAACCAAGAATGGAATCGCTAGATCGAAGATATTCCATAACTTCAAGCTCATCAGAGCCATCGCTAGGAACAGAGATAGCGATACCGTACCTAACATATCGACCGTTTCGGCATCTAACTTACGAATCTTGGTCACTTCCAAGAAATTCGTAATGATCACACCAATGAATAGTGCATATACGAAGTCTGGAATCATCAGCCATGAGATTTCATACGTGCTTACCCATTGCTCGACATACTTGGCCCCAGTAACACAGATCAGTAGGAAGAAGAGTTTCTCCACCACTTTTTTCGCCGTTACTTTATCTTCTTCGTATTCATTGTAAGTCACCAACTCCGGGAATTTCTCGTGAGTTTTGGCATCTCGACCACCACGACCATACTCAGACTCTATGCTGTTCTTTTCGACCAGGCGCTGCGCTACAGGACTACCAATGATACCGCCGATGATCAAACCAAAAGTCGCTGATGCCATTGCAATTTCTAAGACGTTATCCAATCCATACACGTCTTGAAAGGTTTGTGACCACGCAGCACCTGTACCATGACCACCTGACAGAGTAATCGAGCCAGCAATTAACCCCATCAAAGGATCTAAACCGAGCGCCGCCGCAAGTGAAACGCCAACGCCGTTTTGTATGATGATGTAAAACGATGCGACAGCTAAGAAGATAAAAACCTTCGCACCTCCTTTCATCAACTGAGTGTAATTTGCGGCCAAACCAACTGTCGCAAAAAACATTAACATAAACGTATTTTGTAATGGCAAGTCGAACTCTAAATCGATGCCGTTGAAATGAAGAGCAGTAATCATGCAGGCCACAATAAGACCACCTACAATCGGCTCAGGTATGTTGAATTTCTTTAAAATCGGTAGCTTAGCATTAATAAAATGCCCCAGGAAAAGCACACTGATTGCGACCAAGAAGGACTCCAGTGCACCTACAGATATTAAATGATTCATATCGCCTCTTATTATTGTTCTCTTCATTCTCCGTAATGAATGAGTGTTAGTTTAACCTTCGTTCAATAGCAAATTTTCTCGCTTTATTGTTTCGAAAATACTCAAAAAGTTGGTGTAGATGCGCCTTAGGCTAGTTTAAGGGGCGCTCCTTAAGCGATGTGTCAGTTTTTACGCTGTTAGCAAGCCCTTAAATGTGAAAGGAGCTGATACAGCTCCTTCAAATGGCCCCTCGCAATACCTGTGCGTTATCGCTTGGGGTGTCGTGTTGTGAGTAAATTCTGGGTGACACTTTCTGAACCACTTCGGGCTCCCTTACTTAAACAGAATGTGTCAATTACTATCAAACAAAGTTCCTTCCCGTTGTAACCGCTAAACGCCGAGAGCGCGTTCAAAACAATTGGGTTTGCCTGTTCCTGTCGTAGCTTTTCAACTCTGGCTCATGGTGTATAAACGAGCCGAATCCAAGGAAACTCTCAGGCTGCAACAAACGTTTTCGTTACAACGGAGCAGGATTATAACATATCGCTGATAATTTTCTTCAATTCAGTGACATTCACCAACCCCATGGTTAAACCTTGCAATGATTAACTGCCTATTATCATTTTCACAGATAAAGATCGAAGCACAGTTACTCAGTAAGCTTCTTAGAATACGATTCATAGCTAATAACTTCACCGCCGTTCTTATCCAAGAGGTCTTGATAAACGCCCTAGAGAACCAAGCAGCCGAAATATGCGATGTTATCATGATTGCTTTTCGAGACCGACGTCCCGACTTTGGCTAATGAGTACAACCCCAACTATGCATCAGACAAAAACATGTATAATTTTTTATACAAGTTATTCAATAACAAGAGTCCCACATGAACATTCATTCGCTTTGCCCTGCGCTATTACTCAGCATAGCCTCATCAGCTACAGCAGCTGAAAACATTCGTATTCAATATTCTCCCGTAGAGACAACTCATGAAAAAATAGCCCAACAATCTATTCAAAGCAGCGATGTAAACACCATCTTTGCTGAGCTATCTCAGGCCTACTTTCCATTTGATAAAGCTCTCACGCTGGTTTACGGTGGCGAAGATGGTCCAATGTATGATCCTGATACACACACAATATACGTTCCTTACACTTTTTATTTGGAGTCGCTCAATTACTTCTCCAATAATCAGTATGAAGAACGCTTCGGAAAATCCCCAAAAACAGGGGCGCTAGATACGTTATTGCACACTTTACTTCATGAAGCTGGACATGCTTACATCGAAGATCAAAGCATCCCTGTTCTCGGAAAAGAAGAAGATGCGGTCGATAATTTTGCCACTATTTTAATGATTGACTTCCTAGAAGATGGCGCAGATATGGCCATTAGCGCCGCCGACATGTTCGCATTCGAATCCGACGACAGACCGGACTACTACGATTTTGGCGAGTACATTGACGAACACAGCTTTGATTTGCAGCGTTACTTTTCAACGTTATGTTTGGTGTACGGTAGTGATCCGGAGCAATACAAAGCCTTACTCGATGAAGTAGAAAAAGACTACCTGCGTGATCGCAAAGAGTTCTGCCAATTCAATTACGGCAACATTCGCGACAATTGGCTGCATTACTTGCAAAACAATGAACCAAAAGAAAATTCGCCACGTAAAAGCGATTAGAAAATCTCAAACAAGAAGACCGCAATGACAAAACTCACCATATTTTATGACGGAACCTGCCCGCTTTGTGCCAAAGAGATGAAGGCGCTAAAACAACGCGATGCCAAGCAGCACATCAAAACCGTCGATATCTATAGTGATGCATTCGCAGATTATCCTCAGATCGCTCCTGAACAAGCCAACACCATTTTGCACGCCCTCAACGAAAAGGGGGAGCTTCTGCTTGGGTTGGACGTGACTCATCGTGCGTGGCAATTAGTTGGTCGCGGTTGGCTCTACGCTCCACTGCGTTGGCGCCTCGTTAAACCTGTTGCTGACTGGCTTTACCTCAAATTCGCAAAGAATAGGTATCGCGTCTCATATTGGTTAACAGGGACTTCTCGTTGCAATAGTGGGTCTTGTTCACGTTAATTGTGATCCCGCTTAAAAATGCTACGACCTTCGTCTAGATTTACAAATTTCCAGTACTTCTGATTGAGTAACTCGGTTAATCTCTAAGCATTACAACAATAAGTATTAACACTTTTATCAGGTAAGCTTATTCAGCTTGTCACTTGTAACGCTGCGCCGAGAGAAGGACGTCTCTATGAATCTGACGATCAGAAAACGACTATATATCCTTTCAATAATTCCAATTCTAACTATGGCAATAGGCATGATGTGGTTCACCTACCTACAAACCACTGCCTACAACGAGCACGAGATTGAGCAAACTCGAAGTCGAATGATGGAGATGAAAAAAGCCGAACTCAAAAGTTACGTGCAAATGGCGCGTTCCGCTGTCGAGCCACTACTCGCACAAAATGCCCCACTGGAAGAGGCTCTGCCTATCTTGAAACAACTAGAGTTTGGTCAATCCGGCTACATCTTTGGTTATGATTCAAAAGGCGTTCGCGTCGTGGTGGGTAAAAACACCAAAGGCATCGGGGAAAACTTCTATAACTTGCAGGACAAGAAAGGCAATTACCTGATTCAGGATTTGCTAAAAAATGCCAAAACTGGTGAGTTCACGACTTATTACTTCCCGAAACTCGGTCAGAGTGAAGCACTACCGAAACTCAGCTACTCAGTCTTTATTCCTGAATGGGACTTGATGTTGGGAACGGGTTTCTACACGGACGATATCGACGCCATTGTGGCAGACATGGAAAAAGCCGCACACGAAGATCTCAACACCACACTAACTGCGATAGCCCTGTTTTGTGCCTCGATAACAGCGATAGTTGCAGTCTTTGCCGTATTTGTTAACCGCAGCATCATGAAACCTATTGAGCAGTTTGATGCCTCAATCCACTCTTTCGCACAAGGCGATGCAGATTTAACAGCGCGCATGGAAGAATCTAGCGTGCCGGAGTTCACGCAGCTGAGCCGCAACTTCAATATCTTCGTTGAAAGCCTGCAAGGCATCATCAAGAGTGTTAGCCATGTCGGACAAGAAGTGGTTTCAGAGACCAACGAGATGTCACAGCGTGCATCGCAAGTGGACGAGTTAGCTTCAGGTCAACGTGAAGAAACCGAACAGGTCGCTGCGGCAATGACCGAGATGACAGCAACGGCGCACGAGATTTCAAACAACGCTAACCAAGCAGCGCAATCAGCCAGAGACGCCGATGAAAACTCACAACAAGCAAAACACATTGTTGATTCAGCAGCGAACTCTGTCGAAGCACTCGCGCTAGAGGTGTCGGAAGCCAGCACGGTGATTTCTCGTTTAGAGAGCGACGTAAAAAACATTTCTTCTTCTCTGGAAGTGATTCAGGATATAGCCGAGCAAACTAACCTATTGGCACTGAACGCAGCCATTGAAGCAGCCCGTGCAGGCGAACAAGGTCGCGGCTTCGCAGTCGTTGCCGATGAGGTTCGTAAACTGGCGAGTCGCACTCAAGACAGCACAGGCGAAATTCACCAAATGATTGAGCAATTGAAGTCTGGCTCGGATGCGGCAGTGAAAGCCATGGGCTCAAGCCAAGCGCGTGGTGAAGCAACGGTTGAGGAAGCACGAGCAGCCTCTGCCGCACTGCAAGAAATCCAAGCCGCAATTGCTAACATCATGGACATGAACACGCTTATCGCAACGGCAACTGAAGAGCAAAGCCAAGTTGGCCAAGAGATTTCACAACGTATCGAAGTCATCTCTCAACAAAGCAGCCAATCGGCACACCTTGCCAACCAAAACCGAGCAGGCAGTGGCAACCTTAACCACAAAGCCAACGAACTGTACGACTTGGTCGGTCGCTTTACGGTTTAACGCTTTCCTCCCCCTTACATCTTGCAAACAGCGACGCCAAAACGTCGCTGTTTTTATTTCTGCTATCCTCATACGACTTAGCTATAATGCCGCCAACTTAGCACCTACAAGGGCAAAACCAGATGATTATTATGACCACCAATTTCGGTGACATCGAGATTGAACTGAACCTAGAACGAGCACCAGTTAGCTCAAAGAACTTCAAA
Source organism: Vibrio sp. Vb1554 (assembly GCF_033344235.1). Lineage (NCBI taxonomy): Bacteria > Pseudomonadati > Pseudomonadota > Gammaproteobacteria > Vibrionales > Vibrionaceae > Vibrio > Vibrio sp. Vb1554. Next base: position 85,599 of record NZ_JAWPOJ010000017.1, read on the forward strand.
AAATACTGTGAAGATGGCTTCTACAACGGCACCATTTTCCACCGCGTTATCGACGGCTTTATGATCCAAGGTGGCGGTCATACCGAAGACATGGCAGAAAAGCCAACACGCGCCCCAATCGCAAACGAAGCAAACCGTGGTCTAAAGAACCTTGTTGGCACTATCGCAATGGCGCGTACCGATGCACCGCACTCTGCAACGGCACAGTTCTTCATTAACCTGGAAGACAACGATTTCCTAGACCACACCGCAACTACCAACCTAGGCTGGGGCTACGCCGTGTTTGGTAAAGTGACCGCGGGTATGGATGTCGTAAACCGCATCGCGAAAGTGAAAACGACCTCTAAGCTTGGTCACGATGATGTGCCATGCGATCCAATCATTATCGAGAAAGTGACGATCAGCGAATAAACCCATTCGCCTCTGCAGAGAAATCGTCGCTATAAAACAATAAAAGCGCCTAACGTTATATGACTTAGGCGCGTTTTGTTTTCGTTGCTGAAACAAATGAGCAGCGAGTTTACAGTGTAAAGAGTGAGCAGTTCTAGCGATTACATCCCTTTGAACAAACTTTGAGATGCACGGCTCACAGGGAGCTTAGTTTCTCCAACGTGCACAAACATTCTGCCAGCAAAGTCTTTGTTTACTTTGCTAATTTTGCACACTTGCACCACGCTTGAACGGTGCACTTGCCAGAACTGTTCTGGGTTAAGCTGCCCTATCAACTCTTTCAACGATGTACGAATCAAATACTCCTGCACTTTGCCTTGTCCTTGTTGGGCATACACAGAAACGTATTTTTCTTCCGCTTTGAAATACAACACATCAGACGTGGCAATCAGATGAATATCTTCCCCTTGCGTCGCTTTGATCCACTGAAGGTATTGCGGTGTTTGTGGCGCGGATAATTGCTGCAACTGTTCTAACAGGCTGCTCATCTGCACATTACTGCTTTCTTGCTCTCGCTTAGCAAGGCGTGCTTTCACTCTTTCACACGTCGTCAGGAGGCGCTCATCCGAGATAGGCTTGAGCAAATAATCGGCGGCATTTTGCTCAAAGGCTTTTATGGCGTAATCATCGTACGCGGTAACAAATACAATCAAAGGCGGGTTGGCGAGTTGATTGAGTTTTTGCGCTAATGTCATGCCATCCAAAACTGGCATACGAATATCAAGAAACGCAATGTCAGGTTGGCTTTGCTCAATGGCTTGCAACGCTTGTTCACCATCGGCGACTTTAGCTATTACCTCTAGCTCTGGCCACACTTCAGCTAGGCTTTTATCAAGATGACGCCTCAATAGCGGTTCATCATCAGCAATAATGGCAGTAAACCCTGTATTCATTCCTTTCTTCCTTGATTACGATTCCATTGGCCAGCTCAGGCGAACACATACGCCACCCTGAGCAGACTCACTGATAGAAACCTCTCCTTGCCCGGCGAACAAAGCTTCCACTCGCTGCTTGAGATTACTTAGACCCACGCCAGAGCCCATGTGCCCACTCACGTGATTTAAGCCAACACCTGTGTCTCTGACTTCAATCTTCAAGTTCTGCTGTTCGCGCTTAATGAACAAGCTGACTTCGCCACCTTCTCGCTTCGGTTCAATACCATGGATGATGGCGTTTTCGATTAAAGGTTGGAGCATCATCGGCGGTAATTCGGTTCTGCCTAGCCCCTCTTCCACCTCAATCTTGTAACTGAGTCGGTCACCTAAACGGGTTTGCTGGATGCCTAAGTAAGCCTCAATTAACGCCGTTTCATTGTCTATGGTGGTGTGCTCTTCACGCGAGCTTTTGAGCGTTGCTCGCAGCAGCGCGGTTAACTGTTCTAGCATCAGCTTAGCTTTATCGACATCTTGCGACATGAGCGCGCTGATATTCGCCAAGGTATTGAATAGAAAATGCGGTTCAATCTGGCTTTGCATCTGCTTAAGCTGACTCAGTAACAGCGCACGATCTTGCTCTGCTTTCTCGCGTTTGATGGCCTCTAACTCTCTTTGAGCGATCGCATGTTGCTCGCGTGAGTAGAAATAGAAAAAGCACATGGCACTGAATAACAAGCCCATGAGACCAACCGACAGCATACTTGAGATACCGAAGTATTCCCCAAGCCAAAGCTGGGCGTTCACCACACCAAACAATAGGCAAGCCGTCAAAGAGATAGCCACTTCTGCCAAACGAGGAATGGTAGGAAACAGGCGGTCGACAAGCCATGAGAAGAAGATTGCCGAATAGCCAAATCCAAAGCTAACCACCACATGAATGTAGAATGGACCGCCCCAAACCGAGAGCGTCATTGCTGCGATAAAGAGACAAAATGCCGTGGTCACTAATAAGCTACGCGGCCATCCACTTTTCACCACTGATTTTGCTGAACACATTTAGAATTTCCCTTTGATATTAAATACAATCATATGCTTATCATTGATTTGTGCGTAAGCAGATTGGTCGTCTCCGGTTAAAAAGCGTGCGGCAACTTCCACTTCTACACTTTGATCGCCAGTATCAATCCATTGGTAGTTAAGCCACTGCGTGACGATCACACCACCATCTTGTGGCGACAGCATCACATCCAACGTAGGGGTTACATCACTTAGCCAGCCCATATCCGCTTCGCCGTTCCTTGCAGCCCATGCTTCTACATCCCAACTCCAGTGCAGCATTACGTTATGCTGAACGATATTGGCATGCTGAAACCCTTGGGCGTAGCTTGTTGCAAGTAGAGACGTTTGGTGATTAATGGTTTCAGAGAGTAGTTCGCCACGCTCTATTGCTTGTTGCCATTCGCTTTTCGACCATGCTCGGCTGTCGTACCAATATTCAGCAATCACGTTGTGTCCGGCTTGGTTTGCCCAGTTCAATCCAATCAAGGCTTGGAATGCGCTGCCCTGCTTCTCAACCGAAACAGGTTGGTAAAGATCGTCTTGCTGAAACTGATAGCCGACACTTTGCTTTTGCCACAGCATGGAACCGTGCATGGCGATGGATTCATCCCACACGGCGATGGCACTGGCGCCAAGTAAACCTCGGCGCACATCATCGTAATAACCAATAAGTTGATACTCGGTATCACCCACCAGCGCATAACGACGAATACCAACACCTTGTTGCTCTGCGGCTTGATCCAGTGCACTTTGGTCTTGCTGCCCCCAGCTTGAATCCGTCGCAATGACGGTCCATTCGCCGGCCATATCGTAGTGTGAAAGTGAAAACACACCCGCACCCTCTTCTGCTACTAAGCCAACAGGATTTTGTCGATAAGGCTTAAACAGATCCAAAGGTCGGTAGCCATAACCCACGCCCCAATCCACGCGCAACTTACCCAAACTCACATCAAGAGTGGTGTCACCGACTTGCCACTCTCCTAGCCAAGCCAGCTCTCGAATCAACAGTTGATTATCTGCTTCACTCCACCAGTCACTCTCTCCTTGTTGGTTGAGGTACAATCCTTGGCTGTACAGAGCAAACAAGCCACTGAAGTTTTGATAATTCACCTGCACATCCAACAGTGCATTAAGTGAATCACGAGAACTGCCCTGCGCCTGCATAAATGCGCTATCACGCTGCTTAGCCGTTTCGTAACTGACAGCCCAATCCCACTCAAAACTCAGCTCATCATTGGCAAAAACTGGGGCTGCTGTGCCCACACACAACGACGCAGCAATCAACAAACTGGTGCTTTTGTTAAGGTTAGGCTGGTGCGGTTTCATGTGACTTCCTTGCTCGTTTTTATGGTTCTATTTACGAAGCTCAGACTAAAGCTGAGTCGTGTTGGCTTTTGGCAAATAACTTGGGTTGTAGAACTTGTTATCCAGCTGCCAAGGCACGATTTCTTGGTACTCGATAACGGTCTTTTTGCTCGGCTGAATGCTATCAAGCAAGGTCATCTCACTGACGTAGTCTTCACCGTTGTCAGTTGCACGTCCGTATTGCGCTTGCTTGGCGAGTTTGCCAGAGCGCAAGTAGAGATCAGCTTTAATTGGAAACGCATCTTGCTCAGACAACCACAAATCGATCTTCTGATAGCTTGCCCCTTTGGTTTTCGCGGTTAAAGCAAGATGATAAGCCGCGACACTTTCCCCGTTCACCGAAACGGTTTCTGTCGCTTTCCATTCACCTTGATAATCTTGGCTCCACGTCAGCGTTGAGATGTCGCCGATAGACGCTTCACCAAGCAGCTTCTGCATTGGCGTAATGCGAATCGGACGGCGGCTCTTTGGCATTTGCAGCCAGTAGTTGTCGCCCATCATCAGCATCTTTTGCCCAGCTTCGACTGCTGATTTGAACACCACCAGCGATTCACGATTTGGACGCGTGTACACATGGTAAAGACGGGTTTTATCTAACTCTTGGTCTTGATATAAGCGCACCAGTGACACCACTTTGGAGGAATCATCTTGCAAGCGGTAGCTGTCGGCTTTTTCAATCAATTGCGCAACTTGCTGTGCATCTAGTGCTGTTTCATTCGCACTGACATTCATGCTTGCTACGCCAGTTACCGTCAGCAATGCAATTGGTAATAGTGATTTGAAATTAAACATAAATCAGTGCCTCCGTAATTGGCTTGTTCACCCCTTTGCGCGCCGAGAAAAACGCCGCAACCAAACAAATCATCAATACTGCAAATCCTGCTATAGCTACCAGCTCCCAAGAGAAGTAAATCGTTAATGGATAACCTTCTGTGCGTCCTGGCGGTGGCGGCATTTGCACATCCACCACCATCAGTAAGACGGTGACTAGCGCCGTAAACAAAGCACCGATTAAGCTGCCAATCACGGCAAGTAACCCAGCTTCGCGCAAGAACCCAGCAATAATTTCGCGAGGGTAGCTACCAAGTGCCGACAAGGTGCCAATTTCACGGGTGCGTTCCGTTACCGATATGGTCATGGTGTTAAACAGCGCGACAAAGACCACCAACGCCATTACTGCGCCCATGATGCCGAAGATACGGTCGTACAAATCTTTCACTTTGAGATAGAAGAACGCGCGCTCTTGCCAAGGCGTAATCTCAATATCTTGGTCGCCAAAGTTCTGCTTTTGCTTACTCAGCACCGAAGCCACTTGTTGCTCGACTTGGTTAGTTAAACTGGTATCGAACAGGAAGACAGATAACGCACTGACTTTGTCTGAACCGAGCAACGATTGCGCGCTGTTGATGTGTACGTAAAGTTGGCGTTTATCAAGCTCAGGCACGCCAGTTGAGTAGATGCCACGTACTTTGAAGTCATACGCATTCAATGCACCGTCGGTTGTGGTCGCCAGCAAGGTGATCCAATCGCCAACGTGCACGCTTAAGTTGTTCGCCAAATCAACGCCAAGCATCACTTCCGGCTCTGCTGGGTCATAACGCGATGCATGAATGTTGGACAGCGTTTGCCCTTCGCGCACGTCTAAAAACGGTCCTTTCATATCGAATTCGCGTTCGTTAACGCCAATACCGATAAAGATCGACGACTTGTTGCCGTTGGAAATCAAGCCACTGAACTCAACTCGTGGCTGCACACCTCGCACTTCATTCAACCCAATCAATTGCTTGGTGATGTCGTCGGCGTGAGTTAACCCGTTACTCAGCGGCATCTCCTCTTCTTTGGCGAAGTAACCCGGAGTGGTTAATGTCAGATGCCCCGTGTCACGCGCTGTCGACTCTTTCAAACTGTCGTAGGTGTACAGACCAAAACCGCCCGCACTGGTTAACGCAAACACGGCAATGGCAATGATCAACATCGACAACAAACTGCGACGGCGATTGCGTTGCAGGTTCAACCAAGCAAGGCGAACCGAAACAGGAATTAGCTTGCCCATGAAACCTCCTCCACACTTGCGTGCGTTTGGGTAATTTTTCCATCCACCAACTCAATGGTTCGATCACAACGGGATGCCATGCGAGGATCGTGAGTGGCGACGATAAAAGTGGTGGCTAGCTCGTGTCCGAGCCCTTTCATAATGTCGATGACCTTGTTGGCAGTTTGGCTATCAAGGCTTGCGGTTGGCTCATCAGCAATCACCAATGCTGGTTTGTGTACTAACGCACGAGCAATTGCCACACGCTGCTGCTGACCGCCCGACAAGTTATCGGGCATGTGATGAATAAACTCGCCCAAGCCAACGTGCTCTAGCATTTGTGTGGCGAGCTCGGTTTGTTCCGCTTTTGAAAAACCGTTGAGATGCAGCGGATAAGCCACGTTCTCTAACGCTGTCATCACAGGTACAAGGTTGAATTTTTGGAACACAAAGCCAAGCTTCTCACGACGCATTTTCGCCGCTTGCATTTGTCCGGTTGGGTATGGGCTGCCTGCAAATGTCACCTGACCTTGGTATTGAGTATCCAGCATGCCAAGCACGTTAAGTAAGGTGCTTTTGCCTGAGCCAGACGGTCCGCACAATGCCACCATTTCGCCGGCAAACACTTCACCAGACACGTCTCGCAATGCACGTACCGTTTGGCTGCCAAGGGCGTAATCGCGACTAAGTTGATTAAAATCGATCATGACGCCTCCCTAATATTTCGCTAGCAACGCTTTCGCGGTTTGCGTTTCTAGATTGCTGTCGCCCAATTGCTCCATTTGCGCTAACCATATTTTGGCTTGTTGAACATCTTCAGCGCGCAGTGCCGCTTCAATGGCGTAGCGATAAATCCACGAAGTAGCCGCGAAAGGTTGTTGGCTAAAACTCGGTTCATCGAGCAGAGAAAGGTACAGCTCGTAGCCACGCTCAAAGTGATTGAACATATCTGGCAGAGAAGTAAAGGTAGTGGCTGCCATGGCGGTGGCTAATTGATATTCCGGCAAGCCTTGTAAGCGCTGTTGTTCTTGCAGTGGTACTGGCTGATTCGCCATTAGATCCAAACCTTTTTGGATTGTGGCAAGACCGCGCTCGGTGAACTTCATCTTGTTCCAAGGCATAAACGCCTCACGACCTTGCAACGTCTCTGCACTGCCTAAATACACCAAGGTCACTGGCGTTGCGCCTTGCTCTTCGAGTTGTTTGGATAATTCGCCGTAAACGGTATCAACTAAACCAGAGTCACCCTGCGCCGCTTGGTTGAATTGACTGAGCGTGCGCTCGCTTGGGTTAGCCAGAGCCAGATTGCTGCTGAGTGCAAATGCGGCGATAAAAGTACTTGCCAGTTTAAGAGCTTTGATTGAGCGAGATTGAGAAACCATCATGTACTGTCCTTAGTTGAACGTGATTTGATGGTTTCAGATTAAGGGAGAAGGTTGCACGCTGCTTTTGCATGCGACCAATGGCAGTTATGCAGAGTGAATGGTATTGAGAGAGGATGAATGACATTCACTTAAACAGAAAATACAATTCCGCTCATTCGTAACTCTACATTTTTACGGCAGTCACAATAAAAACACTGGCTTAAAATCTGAGGCTAGTGTATTTATCCATCCCACAGCTACCCATAACAGACAGTGTCGCACTCTCCTTTCTTACACACCTTTGCATGGTGTCTGTTGTTTCCAAATCGAGATTCTTAGCATCGGAATAGTTTGAACTCCTCGAGTTTTAGTTGTTTTCGCACTCAAAATAGGTGCGTTATTAGGTCGTTGAAAATGAATAAGCGTTATTTCCCAAGAGTTGATTTGCCACTACTCATGGCGATCATTCCGATCATGCTGTTAAGTTCGCTCACTCTCTGGAGTGCCAGTAGCTTTAATGAGGCGATGCTCTTCAAACATTTGGCGCGCTGCGGACTGACATTAGTTTGCATCTTGGTCATGTCCTCGATTCCAGCGTCCAGCTATCAGCGCTCAGCTCCATATCTCTACATTATTGCGGTTGCGCTGCTACTTGCTGTCGCTTTATTTGGTGATAGCACCAATGGCTCTCAACGTTGGCTCGATATCGGCTTCTTCCGCTTTCAACCGTCTGAGCTAATCAAACTTTCCATTCCAATCATGATCGCCTGGATGCTGCATATTGAAGGAGGTCGACCAGACAGTCGGAAAATTGCGTTTTGCTTACTTATTACAATGATTCCTGCCGGGTTAATCGCGCTACAACCGGATTTAGACGGTGCAGTTTTTACCATCATTTATGCATTGTTCGTTTTGTTTTTGGCTGGCATGAGCTGGAAAATAATCTGCGGGTTTATTGCGAGCATTTTAACGTTAGCACCTATTTTATGGTTCTTCGTTATGGAAACCTATCAAAAGAGCCGTGTAACACAGTTCTTGCACCCTGAGTCCGATCCACTGGGTTCGGGCTACCAAATCATACAATCTTTGATTGCGATTGGCTCAGGCGGTATGAAAGGTAAAGGTTGGATGAATGCAACGCAGGGAACACTTGGGTTTATTCCAGAAAGTCATACGGACTTTATTTTTTCGACCTATGCAGAAGAATGGGGCTTTGTTGGCAGTTTAGTCTTACTCGCATTGTACTTGTTTATCACTGCACGCGTTATGTTGCTTGCATGTCAGTCTGACCACTTTTTTAGTCGGCTGGTAAGTGGCGCATTAGCGATGAGCTTTTTTCTGTATGCTTTTATCAATACGGGCATGGTGAGTGGCTTGTTGCCAGTAATGGGTAGCCCACTTCCCTTCTTTAGCTATGGCGGCACGGCGATGCTAACTCAAGGTATCTGTTTTGGTGTAATCATGTCGCTGTGTTATTCCAAATATCGTAACGCATAGCGTTGCTTGAGAAAAAGCGATCAAAAAAGGCTTCCCTAAAGAAGCCTTTTTACAACGATATGAGCGAATTAATTACAGCTCTGCGTTGTGGTAAACCTGCTGAACATCATCACAGTCATCTAGAAGATCTAGGAATTTCTGGAACTTCTCAGCATCTTCACCCGATACAGGCGTATGAGTTTGCGGAACGAATGTGATTTCTTCAACATCGATCGTTAGATCTGGGAATGCACCGTTAAGCGCAGTTTTTGTTTTGAAGAATTCTGTGTGAGGTGCGAATACAGTGATAACACCGTCTTCTAGCTCAACGTCAGTAACGTCTACGTCTTCCATCATTAGCGTTTCTAGGATGATTTCATCATCGTCGCCTTTGAACTGGAATACCGCTTGGTGATCGAACATGTGAGAAACCGAGCCCTCAACACCAATTTTCGCACCGACTTTCACAAAGCATTGGCGTACATCTTGGAAAGTACGGTTGCCGTTGTCTGTTAGACAGTCAACGATAACGCTAGTACCGCCAGGGCCGAAGCCTTCGTAACGTGCTGGAGTGTAGTCTTCACCACCGCCACCGTTCGCTTTGTCGATCGCTTTATCGATAACGTGCGCAGGAACTTGGTCTTTTTTCGCTTTTGCGATCAGGTGTTTCAAAGACAAGTTCATGTCTGGATCACCACCACCGTTTTTCGCGCACATGTAAATTTCTTTACCGTATTTGGAATAAACTTTAATTTTCGCGCCTGCAGTTTTCGCCATAGAGGCTTTGCGCACTTCAAAACTTCTTCCCATCGGGATGTCTCTCTAAATTCAAATTTAATGCGAAGGATTTTAGCAAAAAGCGAAACCTTTTCAATTTCGCTTAGCAAAGGAATAGGGAGGTTACCTCATTCGTCGCATTGGATTGAACCATTGCCACGGTTCGCGTTAAGCGACACCCATTACTCGTTTGTACTTTTCGACCGATTGCTGGAAAAACGCCTTTTCATCAGCATCGTTAATCTTGGACAACTGTTCTTCTATTGCTTCAGGACCAGATTTGGCCTCTCTGAGCTTCCAAACCAAAAACGACGCCTGCTTATCCAGTTCGATTTTGTTTTTTTCGTCAGGCGGCAATAGGGATAGATTAAACGACATTCACAGCCTCAAGGTACTTTAAATACTAGCCGGGCACTATATCACACAGAGTTACAATTACAGAATAGAAACGCACTTAACTTGATCGATTTCAAGTTAACTATTTAGGCACAGCGCTGATTTTCAGTGCTTTTGGTAAATGCTGTTCGAATATTTGTTGTAATCGAGTCTTGGTAACGGGTTTAGCCACGAACTCGTTCATCCCAACATCGAAGCAATGTTGCTGATCCTCTTTAATGACATTGGCACTTAGCGCAATAATTGGAACGTGTTTCCCCCACTCTCCCATTTTTCGAATTCGCTCCGTAGCAATAAACCCATCCATCACAGGCATTTGGCAGTCCATAAAAATCAAATCGAAAGGCTGCTGATCACACAGCTGCAATGCTTCTTCGCCATGGTTGGCGACACTCACTCGCACACCCAGTTTTTCTAACATGATGCGAACTACCTTCTGATTGACGATGGTATCTTCAACAACCAATACCCAAGGTTTATCATTATCTTGAGGGCTGATTTCGTTGTCTTCCGCTTTCCGGAAATCTAATACATTAAGTTGGTCGGTATAGGTCGATTGCGCATTTATTACAGCAACAGGAATCGAAAATTCAAAACAGCTTCCCAGCCCAAGCTCACTTGTTAGTTGTATTTCCCCTCCCATCAAGTTAACCAACTGTGCAGCTATCGCCAAACCAAGCCCTGTCCCACCATACTTTCTGGTGGTACTACCATCAGCTTGTTGGAAGCGTTCGAAGATTGCTTGTTGGTGCTCTTTCGCAATACCAATACCAGAATCCACAACTCGAAACCGGATATGAGCGGTCTCTCCATCAAGTCGAGATAACGCTACAAGAAGCTTCACATGGCCGCGCTCGGTAAATTTAATCGCGTTGCTCAACAAATTGTTCAGAACTTGTTTCAATCGTGTGGCATCACCTTGCACTTCCATTGGCAAGTGAGGATCAATATCGCTGAGCAGCTGTAAGTTTTTCTGCTTGGCTTTGACACTATGTAAACTGATGACATCGTCAAGTAGCTCGCGAAGATCATAGCTCGTGTATTCCAGCTCTACTTTGCCAGCTTCAACTTTAGAGAAGTCCAAAATGTCGTCGATGATCGTCATTAATGAGTGAGAAGAACTGTCAATGATCTCTACAAACTCTTTTTGCTGGGGATCGAGGTTGGTGTCATTGAGCAACGACGACACACCAATAATGCCATTCATCGGTGTGCGGATCTCATGGCTCATAGTGGCAAGAAACTCACTTTTTTTACGATTAGCGACTTCTGCCCTATCGCGTTCAGCCTCTAACTCAGTCTGGTGCTCTTTCACTTTCTCAACACTTCGGTTGTATTTCTCTGCCAAAACACTCACTTCATCAAAGCACCATCGTTTAGGGAGAGTCACTTTACTCGGCACTGTACCGCCACGAAAATCGCTCACCGCACCAGACAGCAATTGTAACGGATTGACCAACAAGCGAAACGCCACCCAAAGAACACCAATGATGAGGACAAGAATTTTGATCGCTTCTGTCGTAAGTAGAAAAAAGAACTGCTGCCAAAGATCTTCATATATCGCGCTAAGATCCGATTGAACCGTTAATATCGCGAGATCATACGTTTTATCGCCGACCCGATACTGCATCGGCCAGCTTCTCTCGACAACATCCTCAGAAAGCGCCGAACCTAATTCAATGATAACTTCGTCTTCACTAGCAATACGTAAGTAGTCCACCGAGGGCATACGCATTGCACCTTGAGCTTGTGTCAGCAACAGCTCCCTATCCTCTACCCACAAACTCGCAGAAAAGCTCGATAAATAGCTAGACTCAACCTGCTTTAATTCAACATCTAAATGGGCTAAATCTTCGTGAAAAACTCGATATAAGCTCACTGTAGAAATGATGACCGTAAAGATTAAACTCAACGTTAATACCGCCAACATAAGTTGGTTGCCGATACTAAAACGACGTTGAGATCGCTCTTTTTCATCCATATGAAACCGCTCCGATAAACTTGCGCTACTCTAAATATAGCTACGCACAAATAATAATCGAGGATACGATGAAAAGACTTCTACTTAGATTGGCTTTTAGCTTAATTGTTGTAAGTTCTCATGTGACCGCAAATCAAGTGAACTATTACGTCATTGCTGAACAAGCTCGACCATTTCAAATTGAACAACAGGGACAAATGCACTCCGGAATTGTGACCGATATCGTCAGCGCTATCTTCGCGGAGTCGGATTACCAAGTGAATTATCATACTTATCCATTTAAACGTATGATTTCCATATTGGAAGAAGGCGCTGAGCCAAACTGGTTAACTTATGGCAGCCCGAACTGGGGCAAGGTGCAATCGGAAAATTTATCTGAGGAGCCCATTTACACTGTAAAACATGTACTGGTATCGAGTAGCGAGAAGCCTTTAGAGTTCAAAAATATGGATACGATGCATGGTCGTTCTATTGTATTACTGCTGGGGTTTGATTATCCAAATTTAACACCGTTCTTTGAAAATGGCAGTGTCAATGAAATGCGCGTGAAAGACTACAACGCCGCATACCGAGTGATAAGCCGAACCCCTGGAGATACAGCTTTTGTCGAGATGGAATCCCGAGTTCTTTACAACTTAAAGCGACTCAATTTGCCGTTAGAGAATTTTCAGATACAGCCTTTCAGCTCGGTTATTCCTGACTACTCAATCTACCTGGCTTTTTCTCCTCAAATGCAACCAGAAACTCAAAATTACATCAATACACGACTCGTTGAATTAAAAGCCTCAGGGGAAATTGATGAAATCATTCAAAAGTATCAATGAATCACCTCATTAACAAAAACGCCAACGATGATACGTTGGCGTTTTTGTTTCTGGGAAATCTGTAGCACTTACTTAGTGTGGTTAACAAACTTAGGATCAAACATGTGCCCCAATTTACTCGCCTTGGTTTGCAGGTAATGTTGATTACTTGGGTTATTCCCTTCTTGTAATGGCACTCGTTCAATGACGTTAATATCAACCGCTTTTAAGGCGGCGAGCTTGCGTGGGTTATTCGTCATTAGACGCACAGCGTCAATCCCCAAATGCTCTAGCATTCCTTTACAGAACGCGTAATCACGCATATCAGCGGCAAAACCTAAACGCTCATTTGCTTCCACGGTATCTGCGCCATCATCTTGTAAGTGATAGGCACGAATTTTATTAATCAAGCCGATTCCACGCCCTTCTTGACGTAAATAAAGCAGCACGCCACATCCCTCTTTGACGATGTTTTGTAGCGCTCTATTAAGCTGAAAACCACAGTCACAACGCGTGCTAAATAGAGCATCTCCGGTAAGACACTCCGAATGCAACCGAATAAGTGGAGCTGCACTTTTTGTTGGCTCACCATAGACCAGAGCAAGATGCTCTTTATTTGTCGCGGCTTCAATAAAGCCGTACATCATAAATGTGCCCCACTGGGTGGGCAATTTGGCTTTATCGATAAACTTCACGAGATTGTAAGGCTCAACATGTCTCAGCTCTGCCCGCACATTCATCAGAATCTCTCCTAGATGATTTTCTCCTTTACCATCTCCCCCGTCTCCCCAAAAGGCATCTTTATGAGAATGCTCTGTTAGGCAAGCGTTACCCGTTCTCATTAATTGCTGCGCTAATGGTGGATTTTGTAGAAACTTTTCCCTAACGATGAAAGCCATAACAGCCAACTTTATATCGTCCCAATCGCTTCTGACAAAGTGTTCGTATTTGCGGCTTAAAGCAAACGCTTCGTCAGGGGTGCTTGCGCGCTGAATTTTACTTTGCAACTGAGCATCGAGAAACTTTTGGGCTTGGTAATAATGTTCGCTGGTGGGCCAAGTTTGGGAGGAGATATTGACTGGGGCATGGCAAAAATTTGAGAGAAAACCGTGGGGCTCATCGGGCTCATAAAAAAGGATTTGATCAACCATACTTGCGCTCCTTGCTTTGTGGTTGCGATAATCAACAAAAAGCATATTGCTACTGATATATCTAGTAACACAAGGTCAGATTGTCAAACTTCTTCGGGACGGGACGTGAGTGTGAAACTCGTGCTTTTGAGGCGCAAGACAGGTAAATGGAGGTTTTGAATAAGAGAGTAATAGAGTGAAAAAATAAAAAGGGCAGTCCGTCGACTACCCTATGGGTTGCTAAACCAACCTGAGGCGATCAGTGTATCAAGCCAAGCTCCCTTGCTTCTTCAATGGTCAACCCACTTTCACGGATCTCACGTAACGCTTCAATGCGTCTTCTGGCTTCTGCTGATTTCACTGTTTTCTCTGGCTTCACAACGGTTTCCTCATCAGGTAATTCCCATTTGTGAGCGATGTTGGTCATCTCGTCATGGTCGATAGAATTAATGGACATATTTCCTCCGAACACACCATGTTTTCGATGCGTAATCTATAGCAAAACCGGAACAAGGTGGTAAGAAAAACTGTAGGGAAATGTGACCCCTCCCGCCCTTTCGTTAACTCCTTAATAGATTCATCATTTAAGTTTTGCCAAGGGACAAATTTACGATTAAATTTGAGTAATTCCCCCTACGAAAAGTGTGCTGATCTAGCTCTCAATTCTGCTCTTCTTTAGTTTTATCAACGACGCATTACACCACTTCCTGTTTAACCTAACTTTCGAGTCACTTCACTGATTCATAGCTTGATACTTTCTAAAAACCGCCACACCTGATAATGATAATAATTATCTTTTAGATTGATAAGGTGTTTATATGGATGGTATTAACTTAAGTCATGCATACCACAATGACCCGGTCATCCAGATCCGAGATTTGTGCGTCGATTACATCACTGATAATGGTGATTTTAATGCGGTAAAGTCCGTCAGCTTTGATATCGGCAAAGGCGAAGTATTTGGTCTTGCCGGTGAATCTGGATGTGGTAAAAGCACAATCGCATTCTCAATAAATCGTCTTCATAAGCCGCCAGCGTTCATTTCTGGCGGTAAAATATGGTTTGATGGCAAAGATATCCTTAGTATCTCAGACTCTGAACTGACCGCTCTAAGGTGGAGTGAAATCGCCATGGTGTTCCAGAGCGCGATGAACTCACTCAACCCTGTCTTAACGATACAAGAGCAATTTGCAGATGTGTTACGACACCATCAAGGCCTCACTAACGCTCAAGCAAAAGATAGAGCAGAAAAGTTGTTGGACTTGGTCAATATTCCTCGAGAACGCTTAGCAGAATATCCTCATCAATTTTCAGGAGGAATGCGTCAGCGGTTGGTGATAGCCATTGCTTTGTCTCTAAATCCAAAACTGATCATTATGGATGAACCCACAACAGCATTAGATGTAGTGGTACAGAGAGAAATTTTACAGCAAATTTATCAGCTTAGAGATGAGTTCGGTTTTTCAGTCCTCTTTATCACTCATGACCTGGCACTCATGAGCCAACTATGTGATCGAATTGCAATCATGCGTCACGGAGAAATCGTCGAAGTCAATCGAGCATACTATATACGCAATCATCCTCAACACCCCTACACGCAAAAGCTTTGGGCTTCTTTCCCAAACATCCATGACGTCCACAAACAACCAGAGTTACAAGGAGCGTAACCATGAGCCAGCCTATCATCCAAATGAAAAATGTGATTAAAGAATTCAAAGTAGGCGGTGGTTTAGCGAAAGAGGAAACCTTTCGTGCGCTTAAAGGAGTGACTTTTGATCTGTACGCAGGAAAAACCTTGGCTTTGGTTGGAGAGTCAGGCTGCGGTAAGAGTACTTGCGCTCGTTTAATAACCAAAGTCTATCCTGCAACGGAAGGCGAGATCCTTTTCAATGGCACTGACATAAATGAGATCACGTCACGATCGGCTCTACAAGAATATCGCAGTAAAGTACAAATGGTGTTTCAAGATCCGTTTGGCTCTCTCAATCCAACTCATACCATTCGCCATCACCTAACACGTCCTTTAAAAATTCATAAACAAGTCAAAAACGAGCGCGACATCCCAGCCCGCTTGGAAGAGCTTCTAAAGCTGGTGGAACTACCTGAAGAGACATTGAATAAGTTCCCTCACGAACTCAGTGGTGGGCAACGTCAGCGAGTAAACTTAGCAAGGGCTTTAGCGGTAGGTTCGCAAATCATTCTTGCGGATGAGCCTACGTCTATGCTGGATGTTTCTATTCGCTTGGGAGTGTTGAATTTAATGCAACGAATGAAGCAAGAACTGGGAATTGGTTTTTTATACATCACACATGATCTGGCGACTGCGCACTACATCGCGGAAGAAACCGCAGTAATGTACAAAGGGCAAATCGTTGAATGGGGCGACACTCATTCAATACTTAAGAATCCGCAGCATCCTTATACTAAGCTGTTGATTTCTGCCGTTCCTGATCCTGACTTACCTTTTGGTAACTTAGTGAAAAATGAGCCAAACTATTCGATAGATGCCGATGAAATTCGTCAACGTAGCAGCATAATTGTCGACGAATTTGATCAAATAGGGCCAAATCACTATGTAAAACAATGGACTGAGGCAGCGTAATGGATTTGAGTACTTGGCAAGATCAAATCGCCATGTGGTACGAACAGCGGAAACATGATCAAGTAGAAAAATTGGAAACGATCTTATATCAGGTGCCTGATGACGTGTTTGGACCCGAATTGAGTGATCTTCAAAGTAAAGCGATTGCTTGCTGGTTGGATGGATGTTTACGCGTGTTTCAACATGCAAGGTACCAAGACCCTCAGAAAGCATATCAAACCTTGCTTTATACGAGTGCAAAGCTTGAACAAGCAGCATGCCAAGTCTCGACTGATATTCTGATCAAAGATTGGTGTTTGAGACGACTTCAGCATCTCACCGTTGTGGCGTTAGAGTTTTGTAATCAGCAGTGTGATCAAAACAAGTGGCAGGAACAAGCCCATAGCTTAATCGAATCACATGTTGCGTTGATGCGTTCATTACACTGGAATGAATCCAAGAAGCATGATCAAGGTTTACCTCATTAGTCCGGAAAAATGATCAAGGCTTAATTAGCGGAATTTTAGGCAAAAAAAAGCGAGTTTCCTGAGGAGAAACTCGCGAAGTCTATTCAGAATGAATGTAACAATATGAGCCAATCTATTAATCATCAGAAAGGACAAAAGGTTGTCTATTCGGGATAAATAGTAGTATTAGGCTTGGCTTCTAATGTCAGTGGTTTGTAAGAGTTAAGTCTGTTTTTTATCATCGAAAGACATTGTTACATTTCAAACCGATACATCACACCTATAGCTTGATACACATCAAGCGACACTTTTAAATCGCCATTTCATCCAAGGCACGAAATACCATTTCATCCATGTGACCATCGAAGATTTGACGACAAACTTTCCGACGCACCGCTAACCCCGCAATCAAGCGCTCGATGGTAAGATGCTTAACATCGTTCTGGGTGTTAAACAGCTCGACGGTTTTACTTAATGTCTCATAAGGAATCGGCTCATCCCCTACCCTTAGCCAATCGAGCTTCTCTATGTAATCTGAGCACTCTTCTTTGATTGAGGCATAGGAGTGCCCTGTCATCGCAGACAAAGCCGTTATACTGCGTTCTAGAGCCTCTGGTGAGGTATATTTAGATAGAGTAATGGTGATCTCATCAGCATTGATCTCTACCAAATGTTTTCTTTGCTTCACGCGTCGCCCTAAATTTCCTCTTGGAGACGGTGCTTTGCGTTGAATGGGCTCAAATTCGCCGTCTATGATGCCTGAGAGCTCCTCAAGCTGTTGTCGGGTTACCATCTCATTACGAAGTGGATTTGGCAGCGTAGGCGCCATGTTACGCTTTCCTGCGTTGGTCGTTCGCGCTCGCGAGTAACGTAAGACCTCTTCGACATCACATTTGATGTCGATCTGGTAGTCCATCACTTTGTCATTTTCGATCATGGTTTCGATCGTCAGGTGATAACCCCACAAATTAACGACGAATAGATCATCATTCCCTTTTCCATCAGACAAACGCTTTAGTTCTCGGATCAGATCCATGGAGAAACGTCGCCATTCAATGTTACGTGCAAGTTTCTGGTTTAACTCACTCAGTAGCATGCAATCCGTGTGACGACGAACCATGCGACTACGGAAGAAAGAGTACAGTTGAAACACCAAAGTATGTTGTTTCAAGATCTCTGGCGGAAACAAGAAGAAATAATCGCGTGTTAACAGCTCTTCATAAAACGAAGGTTCCCAAACTAAAATATATAAGTTTGGCTTGATACGAATTTCACCATCGCTTCCCTCCACAGGTGCCTCTTCAGAGGCCGTGATGGTTCGAGCAAGAAAACGAAAACGATCACTTTTGAAGCCCTCTGGCATGTTTTCACTTAGCCAACGTCCAGTAAGTTCATGGAGCTGAAAATCAGTGAATTCAATGCGATCAATGCTATCGCGAATGGAATCACGAGCTGGGCCACTGTCTTTTTTGCCTCTGAGCGACAAAATATCAGTGATGTATAGCGGCGTTTTGTTTGGTACGTGAGCCGCATCAAGCTGATACTGATCTTTGTGATGATCATGATATTGAACCGTTAACGTGAAGAGAGCGAACAGGGTCATGAGATCATCCACAGTCATGATATTTTTGGATGATCGCGTCTCGATAACGGCTTTTGTGCCAGAGATCGACACCATGGATTTCTGATAACTTTTTCGAGTTCTTGGTGGCGCAAGTGCTTGGTCAATGATCCCAGCCCAATTTGTTGGAGATACAACAAATTGATCGGCTTCATCTTTCATCGTGGGAGGTGTGTTTAACCCGTGCTCATTCAACAAACGTTTGTTTACTTGAGTCTGAGCCAATGCTTTCGAACGTTTTTGTTTCTCGTTCTGGCGAACTTTGTCGGTAACAAGACTTGTTGCTCCCAATACAGATATAAGCTGATTTGGATTCACAAATTTATGTAGCATCGTTTTACCAGCAAGTCCCTCTTCAAAACGCACTGGTGTTTGAGTAAATAAACCAATATTTACTGCTGCGCGCAAACGTTGTTGCAGAGCTGCACGTGTAAGTTGCCCATCTGTTGCTTCAACAATCTCTGTGGTTGAAACCAAACCATCCTTGCTGCTGAAGCCTCGTAATGAGATCAGATTAAGCAACTCTAAGATGCTTTTGGTCACCCCTTTGAAATGTTGGTACTGCTCTACCCAATCCGCAGAGGATTCATGTACCTCAAAAAGATGGCCATCTTTGTGGCTTCTCGGTGCTTTAATCAGAATTTTTTCATCAGCCGTCATTTTAGATCCAGATCACACTAGCCGTAGTTGTGCTATGGTTCCGAAGAATAAAGAAAAACAGATCATAAATAAAGAAAAAAGATTGTTTTTTAAATAACTGATCTTTTTGATTAATCTGATCTTAATTGATTATATGATCTAATGATCTGGCTTGAAATTTCTCGCTAAGCTTTTGTTCTATAAGACTATTATTTCCATGTGTTTCGGAACTATGATCATAAGAAATCTGAAAGTATGATCAACAATAACCTGAAAGCATGATCATATTTATTCGTAAGCATGATCATTAAGGTTATGAAAAGATGATCAAAAGAGTCTTGAAACGATGATCATGATGTTTTTACAGGTTATCCACAGATGCAGTATTTAATAATGATCTTCACGATGATTATATTGTGCATTGGTGATGTTATTTATACTCGGATCGATGATCAAGAGCCAATATATCTATCGTTCTGGCGCCCATATTGATGAGATATCACTCATCTGATTAAAATACATTCAAGTTGCTCATATTTAGAAGTAAATCCTAGTCTCTGCTTATTTACAGGAAGCATGATCATGAGAGCGTGATTTATCATAGCAACTTGAGCAATTTCATTGTTCCGGCTTCTATAACGTCAATTTCTGCTCAATCCCCCATTCTGTCTGCACTCAACCGTAAATCAGAGAAGAAAACTCATGCTTCCGAGAGATTCTAAGGCTTGATCATATTTCCGATTAATGGATCTTATTTTATTTGCGTGTTTACACCGTACTCTGCTCTATTTTTCCATGATCATGCTTTCGGATTTGCTTATTAACACGGAAGCATGATCATAAGCATGCCTTGATCATACTTCCATAGATGTTTCGCTGGAACTGCCCTATTTTGCTCGGAGACATGATCAAGGTGTTCAGGTCTTTATTGTTCCGATATTACTTACTATTTATCGTTTAAATTAGGTTGGTCTAACATAACCCGTAATTTAGCTTAAGATTATAATCGTTCCGGTAGAAAATTGATTTACATTGTAAATGAGTGACGCTGTAACACTTTTTATTTTTAAGTTTAGGTGTCCACTTATGAGAAGATTATTTGATTAAAAATAGTTATCTTTTTGACCATAAATCATAAAAGCGTCGATTTGGGTGTTTTTTTATGTGATGGTAATTCAAAATGTTCGTGCACCTTTTTGTTGTTTTTGGTCTTTACTGCTGTACAATTGCAATTATAAATCCTTCCAACGGAATTTGGCATGAAAAGAGAAAAAACGATTGAAAACCTTCTTGAGTTAGCGGAGCTGACTCAGCAGGTTCAAGCTGACCGTATTGAAATTGTTTTAGAAGAGCGAAGCGATAACTACTTCCCACCAATGTCGAAAGCGATGATGGAAACCCGTTCTGGTCTAACTCGCCGCAAGCTCGACGACGCGATTGGTAAAATGGAAGCCGCTGGGCATCAATTTACTAAAAACAACGCGAATCATTATTCAATTACGTTAGAAGAAGCACACATGCTCATGGATGCGGCTGAAGTGCCTAAATTTCATGAGCGTAAAAAGAATTCAGGTAACAAACCTTGGATTATTAATGTGCAGAACCAAAAGGGCGGTACAGGTAAATCAATGACCGCGGTTCATTTAGCGGCATGTTTAGCGCTAAATTTGGATAAACGATACCGTATTTGTTTAATCGACTTAGACCCACAAGGCTCGCTACGTTTATTCCTCAACCCGCAAATCAGCATGGCAGAGCATGATAATATCTATTCTGCGGTAGACATTATGTTGGGTAACGTGCCTGATGGTGTGGAAATTGACAGTGAATTTTTACGTAAAAACGTATTGCTGCCAACGCAATATCCGAACTTAAAGTCGATTTCAGCGTTTCCAGAAGACGCGATGTTTAATGCGGAAGCATGGCAAACGCTATCTGAAGACCCATCACTCGATATCGTCCGTCTGCTGAAAGAGCAACTGATTGATAAAATTGCTGATGACTTCGATATCATTATGATTGATACCGGTCCACACGTTGACCCATTAGTATGGAATGCTATGTATGCATCAAATGCCTTGCTAATTCCTTGTGCGGCTAAGCGTCTGGACTGGGCTTCAACAGTAAACTTCTTCCAGCATTTGCCTACGGTATATGAAATGTTCCCGGAGGACTGGAATGGTCTTGAGTTTGTTCGCTTGATGCCAACCATGTTTGAGGACGACAATAAGAAGCAAGTTTCTGTTTTAACTGAAATGAACTATCTTCTAGGTGACCAAGTTATGATGGCTACTATTCCTCGTAGCCGTGCGTTTGAAACCTGTGCCGATACCTACAGCACAGTATTTGATCTGACAGTAAGCGATTTTGAAGGCGGTAAGAAGACACTAGCTACCGCGCAAGACGCTGTTCATAAAAGCGCACTGGAATTAGAGCGTGTGCTGCACTCTAATTGGCCGTCATTGAATCAGGGGTAATAAGTAAATGGCTTTGAAAACGTCTGAATTAAACGCGAAATTATTTGGCAAAACGAATAAGCGTCGTGTTGTGACTCCGCAAGAGGCGCAAACTGCGGCAAAAGAGAAAGCTCAAACGATTGAACTAGCAGTTGCAGGTGAAAATATTGTTCAGTTTGAACTTGTGCGTATTCCTGCAAATAAAGTTGCGACAGAAACAACAGTATTTGTTGATAACGCTCGTGAGCAATCGTTCTTAAACGAACATGCTTTATCTGATGTTTTAGTCACACTCAAAGAGCGTGGCCAACAATATCCAGCAGTGGGTCGTAGAACTGAAGATGGCAAGATTGAAGTTTTAGATGGTAGCCGTCGTCGCATGTCTTGTATCCTCGCTGAACAAGACTTTTTGGTTTATGTTGCTGACAACATTAATACTGACCATGCTAAGTTTTTGTCTGATGTGGCAAATGCTCACAAGCCGCTCTCTTTATATGAAAAAGGGAAAGAGATGCAGGCTAAGCTTGATAGTGGTGAAGCTGAGGATCAGAAAGCATTGGCAAAAATGTTCCAGTGCAGTGAAGCGTTGGTAAGTGGCGCTTTAAAAGCCGCAGCATTACCGTTAGAACTGCTTCAAGCGTATCCGAATGTTGGCGATCTCGGTCGCCCAACAATCGTGAAACTGCACAAACAGTTTTCAACGCTAACGCCAGAGCAGCAGCAAGAGCTGTTAGATAAATGTCGCTCTAGCGAAGGGTTTTTATGGCAGCGAAGCACTGCTCAAGGCGTTGCTCGTCTGACAAAAGAAGTCACGGAAAGCATCGAAAATTGGATTACTGAACTTGCACCAGCAAAACCTGGTAAGAAGACGGAAAAAGTCGACTTAGTTAAAGGTCGAGCAAGCTATAGCCGAAAAGGTAGCAGCCTGGCGTTGAACTTGAAGAAAGTTGACGACAGCTTAATGGAAGAGATTCTTGCGTTTGTACAAACCAAACTGCAATAACAAATGATGATTGAATCAACCGCCTCCGGGCGGTTTTTTTATATCTGAGAAGCGTCAAATTAAAGATGTGATACCATTGCGTCAGTTCAACGTTGGATAGACAAAATGCAGACACAATCTGATTTCCTTTCATCACTTCAACATCAAGCTCACCAATCTTTCCAAAGGATTGGTGTTGTCATTCAAGGCGAGGCTTCTTGGCAAAATGCGTTGATGTCAGAGTTCCATAAAACGCAGCGCCATCAACGTTGGTTTTCTGTTGGTGATTTTGGTTTGAAAAACGTATCCAGTGTTTCGTCTAAACAAGGGCACATGTTGCTAGGCAGAGAGTGTGACGTTCTATTGTTTGATGCTCGAAATGGCTTTGACGCCAATAGTTTTACCGCCGCGCTTGGCTCATTGGTTGGCGGCGGTTTTCTTATTGTCATTACTGAGCTGCGACAAAATGCGAATTTTGCTCAGCAATGGATGCACAAACAATGGGAGAAGCTCGTTGTTATTGAGCAAGACAAACCATTGCCAACGGCTCCAGACATCAAGCAAGCAGAAAAAGAAAGCCACTACACGGAACAAGAACATGCCATTTCTCTAATTGAAAAGGTGGTGACAGGACATCGAAAGCGACCATTAATTTTGACCGCTGATCGTGGACGTGGAAAAACAAGTGCCCTCGGAATTGCGTGTGCGAACTTATTACAGCAGAAGCCGCTTAGAATCTTAATTACGGCACCATCTATAAAAGCCGTTGAGCCTGTTTACCAACATGCTTTACGTTTACTCCCTAGCGCACAGCGTATTAAGAAGGACAGATTAGAATCAGGGCAGGGAGCCATTCAATTTATTGCTCCAGATGAACTATTATTGAGTCGACCTGAATGTGATTTGTTACTTGTCGATGAAGCGGCTGCAATTCCAGTTCCTATGCTCAAAAGCATTACCGAACATTATCATCGACTCGTTTTTTCTACGACTATTCACGGTTATGAAGGTTGTGGCCGGGGCTTTACGATTAAATTTGTTGATTGGCTTCAAAAACAGCGTTCGGGAATGAAAACATGGCACATGACACAGCCCATCCGCTGGAGCATGAATGATGCGCTTGAATCATGGCTCTATGACGCGTTTTTGTTGGATGCGGAGTTAACGCACCATCAACTTAAACAGGTCGACTCAATTTCCCTTTCTAAAGCCGATAAGAAAAATTTGATATCGCAGCCTAGTTTGCTGCGTGAGTGCTTCGCTCTTTTGGTGAATGCTCATTATCAGACCTCGCCGAATGATTTGATTCACCTTTTGCAAGACGACAACAGTCAGCTCTATTTTGCTAAGCAAGATAATGCGGTTGTGGGGGTAATATTAGCGGTCGAAGAGGGTGGGCTTGACGCTGAATTGGTTGAAGAAATTCAGCTTGGTAAGCGTCGTCCTAAAGGACACTTAGCCCCAGTTACGATTGCAAACCACCTAGGATTTCCGAATGTCGCGAATCTATCGACGCTGCGAGTCATGAGAATTGCTGTTCATCCGGAATTGCAAGGAAGAGGCATCGGTCAAAAAATGCTGCAGCAACTTGATCAAATGGCGGCTAAACACATTGCTTACTTATCCACGAGTTTCGGTGCGACGGAAGAGTTGGTCCATTTCTGGCGACAATCGAACTTCCGTACAATTCGCTTAGGGTCAATGCGCGATGCTGCTAGCGGTTGTTATTCAGTCTTGATGGTCAAACCTTGTGATTCCCAACAGACGGCTTGGGTCGATGAATCTCAGGCGCTATTTGAAGAAATGTTGTCTAACAATGTGGCTGACGTCTATCCAAAATTAGAAGCCTCTATTTTTCGAGCTCTATTACCGCAACCTTTGGGAATGAGTCCACTTCATCCCGCTAAGTTATTACTAATTGAATGCTATGCTGATGGTGGTAACAGTTATGAGTCCGTGTCTGCTTGGCTTCAGCAGTGGTTACTTAACTTAGGTTTGAACTCCGCTTCCGACTTGATGATCAGTAAGCTTTTTCTTAACCGTAGTTGGACTGAATGTGCTCAGCAATTTGGTTTACCTGGAAGAAGGCAAGTTGAGCAGCAGTTAAGGGACGAAGTAAGACACATTTGGAACGATTTACACTGTAAACACTAAAGGGAAATTTACACTGTAAATGAAATTATTAGGAGCTGATTTTACACTGTAAATCCAGCTCCTTTTTATTTCGGCGTGTATTTTGATTGAGCTTTAGGTTAAATCGAAATGCTCTCTTAATATCTGTTTAACCGTTATTGATGGATTACTTTCTTTAGTGACGTGAGCCCTATAATAAGAAATGCGAGGTTTGTTCAGAAAACGGATTTGGGTAGACTGAAAGTGTTGATGGGAAGCAAAGTGGTAAGGGTATGTGGAAGCTGTGTCTTGAGTTATCTGAAGATAAGAC
>NZ_JAWPOJ010000179.1:0-1440 GCF_033344235.1 Vibrio sp. Vb1554
TGTTTAGCAGGTATCGTGGCTGCGGTTATCATTCCTCGTTTGCCGCCTCTAAGCCTGAAAAAAGACCGCTACATTGACGGCAGCAAGCCAGCAGAAGATGTAGATGCAGTGCCAGAAGGTCACACGACATTCTCATGGGGCATGGACTTAGCTCTAAAACGCGCTGCAGAAGTAAAATCTGTTCAGTCTGTATTCAAAGAAGGCGTACACAACGCTATCGATATGGTGTTTGGCGTACTGCCTGTGGTTATGGGTTTGGGTACCGTTGCACTAGTGATTGCTGAATACACGTCAGTGTTTGAGATCCTTGGTCAGCCATTCATTCCTTACTTAGAGTTGCTACAAATTCCTGAAGCGGTACAAGCATCGCAAACTATCGTGGTTGGCTTTGCAGATATGTTTATCCCTGCGATTCTAGCGGCATCTATCGACAACGAAATGACTCGTTTTGTTATCGCAGCAATGTCTGTTACTCAGTTGATTTACATGTCAGAAGTTGGTGCACTACTACTAGGTAGCAAGATTCCAGTTAACATCGTAGAACTGTTTGTTATCTTCATTCTGCGTACGCTGATTACACTTCCTGTGATTGCTGGTGTTGCGCATCTGATTTTCTAAAATCAAAGCATACACAAAGGCTCCGCTCTGTCGGGGCCTTTTTTACAACCAAAATTTGGCTTACTTCCCCACTTAACTACGCCCTCAACGTAAACTCTATAATTTACAAAGAAAAAACCTCAATAAATGCTTATTTATAATAAATAAAACTTTACTAAACTCCTCAATCAAACCTGTTAACAGCAGTACTCTTTAAGCAATTCCTTTCATTATGACGCTTTCATTAAGATGGCTCACAAATCAGATCAAACTCACAAGTTTTAACTCAAACCACCATTTTGTTTAATTTTGGTTAAAAAAGACAACAAATGGATTCATGTTTTTGATAAAGATGTCGATAAGAAAGTAATCAAACACAACAGGTTTCTTTTTCTGCCGAATTCACCCGAACCCAAAAAGAGGTGGAAGCAGAAGAAAACTATCCGGGAGACTTAGAGGAAAACTCATGAAATTCAGACATAAGGTTGTCACCGCCTCTTCAATTTTGCTGCTAATTACTGTGTCGCTACTATCGACGCAACAAGTTATGACGATTCGTTCTCAAACTCAGGAGCACATCAATTCAAGCGTTAAAGAGATTTTGACCAGCGTGAGCAACACCGTTCAATCTGAAATGAACGCGAAGAAAGATCTCGCACGCTCGATCACAGAGATCATAGAACTATCGCCAAACGACCGCACATACGTAAAAGACATTCTTGAGAAGCCAACTCCGAAATCAAGCTTCCTAGCGATTGGTTTTGGTTACGAAAGTAATGGCTTCGTGATTGAAAACGACGACGGTTGGGATGCAGGGCCTGATTATGATCCTCGCCAACGCCC
>NZ_JAWPOJ010000180.1:0-1440 GCF_033344235.1 Vibrio sp. Vb1554
TGGGAAAACTGCAGCGTTAACGCCGTCGAAGAACTTAAACCTGCAAAAATGGAGGTAAACAATATGCCACGTTTCGCCCCACCGATTTTGATTGCGAAATAGCCCACAAACGAAATACTGGCAATCAATACGACCATCCACCAAATCTCGTAAGGGTTAAGAGCGTTCCAAGGGCCATAGGATTGATTTGGAAGAAGCGGCAATAACACGATGGAGATAATCAGCAACCGGAGCGCTGCATCTAGCTCGTATTCCTGTAATTTTTGCAACGCTTGGTGAAGTTCTCGTTTGTTGTCGAGCACCACTGCGGTAATCACAGCTGCAGATGCCGCAAGCACCGCTTCTCCCGACACAGCTAAACTGCCCAACACAAACGTCACCAACAAGCTAACCACGCCAGTAATACTGATATCGCGACTCTTCTTCTGCTGCATGATAAACGCGATACACGCCAATATAACCAACGCAATCAAGGCAAAACCAAGCAATAAAGGAGAATAGAGATCCGCAAGAATCGCGACAAGACCACCAAGTAAACCGACAAGAGAGAACGTACGAATACCAGCAACACGACTACCTTCAACGCTATTTCGCATCACCCAGCCGCGCTGTGTCCCGATAATCGCACCCAATAGCAAGGCAATAAGCAGATTCCAGATAAGATGCTCGCCAGTCGCAAACTCGTTGATATCCATGCATCACCCCGTTAAAAAGCGGTTGTCATATCATTAGTTTATTTGAATATTGGTAAGAAGCTGTGACGACAAGAAGAGAATCTGAAACTGGCCACCGTTCCTGCCTTACCAGCGGGTCTTGTCTTGGCTTTTAACGATCACCAGAGCTCAATAATACGGAGCGATTTTCCCTCTCCCGTTCAATTTATCGGCATTATTTTCATATCATCTGAACTTTCTTACGAGAAACTACGTAACGAAGATGGAATGCAATTACGCAATCTCACACATAAGTAAGGAATACATATGAACAACTCCATCAACAACTCATTTCTAAAGTTTGGTTTAGCTGCATGTCTGTTCAGTTTTTCTGCATTTAGTTTTTCCTCTCCAAGTATTGAAGGCGCAGATCAAGATATGTCCGCGGGCACGGTAACGGCAAAAATGGCTCATGCTGACGAAAACGGCTGGATGGTTGTACACCGAACAGATGAATCGATGAAGCCAGGCCCCGTGATCGGCTATGCTCCGCTTAAAATGGGACAAAATGAGAACGTGAATGCAATTTTGATGGAACCGGTTGAGTCTGGTGACATGCTGATGCTAATGGTCCACGGAGAAAAAGGTGGAATGAAGACGGGCGTATTTGAGTATTCACTCGGAGCCAAAGAAGATAGTCCAGTAAAGGTTGACGGTAAGTTGGTGATGGACATCGTCCGCGCTAAATAAGGCGAGCATATATTTAAAAATTGCCCCTACTGGTCCT
>NZ_JAWPOJ010000181.1:0-1438 GCF_033344235.1 Vibrio sp. Vb1554
TTTAGGCAGAGTTTCGATACGCATGTATTTATCGAGCGTGCGGGTTTGCAGTGTGCTTCGGTCGAGGTAGACGCGCCACAGTCCACTTTGTTCGGCAAACGCAAATTTACTTTCACCCGTAACAGACTCCCAATAGTCCAATGCATGCGTCATGGCATCGACCAACACTTCACGCATCAAATCTTGCTTATCTTTTTTGTTGCCCAAAGCCTTATCAGCCAAACGAGTAAACTCTCCACCAAGCTCTTTGAGTTTCTGCAACTGGTCTCTATCACCATCGAATGCATAACTTGAGAGTACTTCTACCGCAGTTTCTAGGTTATGAATACGCGCGGCGTTAGCTCCACCACCGACATTAAAGATGTACATCACATCTAAGCCGGAGCCTTCTGGCAGTTTTAGAATGTCGGCTTCAATGTTTTGACGAATATCCTCAATGTAGATATCAATCTTGCCGCAATAATGAGGCTGCTTCACCGTCAAATATTTTGGTGCGATCAGTTCATCAGCTGACGAGCGTTTAAGTTGCTCTAAACTGCGTTTGAATAGCTTACAAGCCGCTTCGTTGGCAAAACGAATACGCTGATCTTCTCGCAGACAAATAATAGCTTCCGGAGCAGATTCTAGCTGTTCTAACAAACGACCTTGAGTTTCAAGAAGGCTTGCTTCGACGACAGCACGCTGTCTAAGCTCTGACTCCAGCACTTTGTTTTCCATATGGCGCATTTCCGCTTTACTTGCTGTTAAATGCGCTTGGATACGTGCCGCCAACTCTTGTTTGTTGAATGGCTTCGATAAGTAGTCATTCGCGCCTGCTTCAAAGCCTCTCACACGGTCTTCTGTTTGGCTGAGAGCGGTGAGCATAATGATCGGTAGCTCAGCATGATCATAGGTTTCACGTAGTTCACTACAAACTTGGTAGCCGCTCATGCCGGGCATCATAATGTCGAGTAACAGCAGTTCTGGCTTTTCTTGTTCAACCAGCGCCAGCGTTTCTGGGCCATCTGAAACGGTACGAACGCGGTATCCTTCTAGGCGCAAGAAGCTTTCCAGTACTCGCAAGTTAACGGGTTCATCATCTGCGACGTAAAGCAGTGGGCCATCAGGGTTCTCTGGTAGCGATAAGTCGTCGCCATTTTCCAAATTAATCTCAGGAATTTGAAAGTGCCCGCGCGCCACTAAGGTTTGAGTTGCTTGGATTTCCTCTTCGCTGGCCAATGGCAAGGTGAAACTAAACGTGGTGCCGACCATCGGCTGGCTGCTCACGTAAAGTGAACCGCCCATCAACTCAATCAGTTGGCGGCTAATCGATAGTCCCAGTCCCGCACCTTGACGATAGCGACTTGCATCTTGGCCAGCTTGAATTAAAGGCTCAAAAATATGCTCAAGATGTTCTGCTGGAATCCCCTGACCAGTATCGACCACTTGCACGCGGACG
>NZ_JAWPOJ010000182.1:0-1438 GCF_033344235.1 Vibrio sp. Vb1554
GCACCCACTTTGTAGGTTTTCGCCTTCGAAGTATCGAAACGCATGGTTTCTTTGCGCAAAATACCGGTTGCTGCTTCAGAGGTCAGCGTCATGCGGTAGGTGTCTTCTAGCTCATGCTGAACATCAATCAAAGACTCGCGGCAGTACTCGATTTCCTGCTCTGCGTCTTGTTGGTCAAAAGCGTGCTTGAGCGCGAATTCTTGTACCACTTCACGCACGACATCACGCGACTCAGGGCTATTCCAGAGACAGTCTTGCAATAACAACAGATCAAGAGGATTAATTTCATCACGACCATTAAAGAAAGCGCTCGCTTTCAGTAACTTCACCGCCTTTTTCCAGCGACGGTCAGACACGTACATGTCGGTATGTGCTGCGTCGCCAAATTGCGCTTCCACTTTGGTTTCCAGCATCGTTTTTAGCTGGAACAGCTTTTCAAATGCATTGTCGGTGAGTGTCAGTTTGTCGAGTTGTTGCTGCCACTGGTGATACTCTTCATCGGTAATCGCCAAACCTTCCGGAATTTGCGCTTCTTGCGATGTGCCAACGGTCAGCATGGATTTGAAGTTTTGCTTATTCTGAATTCGGTTTACGAACACACGTACGAGCATTCGGTCGTACAGTGCGTCTAGGCCGCTGTCTTCATCTGGTAATTCGTTGGAAGCAGAAACCAGCAAACGCATTGGAACACGTTCAATGTCACTGCCATTTTTGAATGTTTTTTCGTTCACGACGGTCAACAGAGTGTTCAGAATCGCAGGGCCCGCTTTCCAAATCTCATCAAGGAAAACGACTTGCGCTGTAGGTAGGTAACCTTTGGTGAGTCGGACATAACGGCCGTTGTCCTTCAACTCTTGGATACTCAAAGGCCCAAACACTTCTTCTGGTGTCGAGAATCGAGTCATCAAGTATTCAAAGTAACTGCTGTTATCAAAAGCTTGGATAAGACGCTTTGCAATAAGACTCTTTGCAATACCTGGAGGACCTAAAAGAAAGACGCTCTCCCCAGCCAAAGCGGCAAGGAGACAGAGTTTGATGGTGTGTTCGCGTTCATAAACGCCATCAGTTAACGCTTTTGCAAGCTTGTTAATACGCTCGGAAAGTAGTGCTTTTTCGGCATTGGATGCAAAAGAAGGTTGGATCATACGTACTCCGGCTGCTGAACTGATGCTGTGTATTTATTTTTATACATTTGTTATCACTTTGTTACAAGTGTAATTTGTTCGAATCACCCTTATAACAGATGCTTATCTCTCTCTTTGCTGAGCAATCAAAGTTTCCATTTATGAGATATAGCTCACTGAAAGTGCAAACGCTTTCGTGGCCTTGCAACAGTTTTTGCTTTTGTTTCCCACCGTTTGTGGTTAATGTTCAAAAACGTCAAATTGCGGTCATTGCTAGGGTTTACAACTGCATGAGCAAAACAATTCATAAATGG
>NZ_JAWPOJ010000183.1:0-1136 GCF_033344235.1 Vibrio sp. Vb1554
GCTATTCACAGAAGAAGGGATTGAACTGCGTTTTCGTGTCAACCTACCCGCTGAAGGCCGTTCTGTGCTTGGTAAAAAGGCGAACAACATCCTAACGTTTCATCTGCCTAAGTTTATTCGACGCGCGACGCTTGAGCGTGAGTTGGATAAAGAAGCAATGGTGAAGCACTGTCAAGTCGTAGAAGATCAAAGCGCACTAAGAGAACAATTAGAAGCACACAATCTTGTTGCGTTTGTTGCGAATGGTAGCGTTCTACCACGTATTGCGGGTAACTGTGATTTACCGATGAAAGAAGCAGTGGAGTTTACGGCTCCTGAGTCTTTGCAAGTGACTTTGCATGCACCAAACAAAGGTTACATAACTGGACTTGGCATTCCCAAAGGCATCACTTTGATTGTCGGCGGTGGTTTTCATGGTAAGTCGACCTTACTGAACGCCATTGAACGTTCTATTTACGATCACATTCCTGGCGATGGTCGCGAGTACATCGTAACAGATCAGAAAGCGATGAAGATTCGTGCAGAAGATGGCCGTTGTGTGCATCACTTAAATCTGTCGAACTACATCAACCATTTGCCAATGGGTAAAGATACTGCAGATTTCTCAACGCAAGATGCATCAGGTTCAACATCGCAAGCGGCTTGGTTACAGGAATCTATCGAAGCCGGTGCGACATCACTGCTGATCGATGAAGACACATCTGCAACTAACTTTATGATTCGTGATGAGCGTATGCAGGCACTTGTGGCAAAAGGCGATGAGCCAATCACACCGTTGGTTGACCGTATCGGTCAATTACGTGATGAACTGGATATCTCTACTATCATCGTTATGGGTGGCTCTGGTGATTACCTAGATGTGGCGAATACCGTTATTCAGATGCATGACTACCAAGCGGTCGACGTGACTGAAAAAGCAAAACAAGTGATTGCTCAGCACCCTACTCAGCGCCATAACGAATCAGAAGAGAGCTTACAAACTTTCCGACCACGCGCACTAAACCGAGTGGCTCTTATGAATATATTGACTGATGGTAAATTCCGCGTAAGTGCAAAAGGCAAAGACTCACTGCGTTTTGGTAAAGAATTTACTGACCTTAGCTCTCTAGAGCAGATTGAGTCTGCTGACGAGGTGA
>NZ_JAWPOJ010000183.1:1146-1437 GCF_033344235.1 Vibrio sp. Vb1554
TGCACAACTGCCAGGTTGGTGTAACAACCCTGCAAAAGAAATTGAAGAGATGTTATCGGGCGAATGGCACGCATCACTGCCTAAACAAGGTGACCTTGCTAAACCACGTACTTTGGATGTGATGGCAGCACTTAACCGTATGCGTAAGTCACAGTTCAAACCTTCACACTAAGTATTTTGTATTTGACGTATCACGACTTATCCAAGTCTGGCTCGTCTAAAACACAAAGGCAGCGATAATCGCTGCCTTTTTTATTTTCAGCCCTAAACCACCTACTTCAGTAGGTGGTT
>NZ_JAWPOJ010000184.1:0-1437 GCF_033344235.1 Vibrio sp. Vb1554
AAGTAGGTTATCGATAGCACCAATAGACATCAGACCTTGTGCAAATACGCCTGCCGCAACCAACAACATCACAACGCCTTTAAATGCATCGGCCATGCCTGCGTAGCATGAGTCTAAATCTTCAAGCGCTTTTTTGCCGTCGAATTTGTTCACCACATAATGGATAAGTGCGCCAAGGAAAATAGAACCCACAACGATGGTGTAGATATCTAGACTAAGACCAGGAATCGTACGGCCATTAAATAGGAACACACCGATGATTGGTAAGAAGGGTAGGGCTGCGTAAAACGCTGGTGCATCTGCTGTAATTTCTGATACGTCGATTTTTTCCATCGGCGTATTTTCTTTCTTATCTAGGTATTTGTTCCAGAAGAAAGCTGCTGCCGCCATTACGACGATTGCACAAATCGAAACAGGACGAACAGTTTGTACCGCAAACACATCTAGCGCCAAGCCAGACTTTTCTGCAGCAATAACAACGTCACCTGAAGTAGGAGAAAGAATAATAGCAGCAGGAGATGCACACACTGCCACAGCCGCAGGACGAGAGATACCCATCGCAACCATCATTGGGAATAGGGTTGCCATCAATAAAACGCCAAGGCCTGTTGCAGAGCTCACCGCTAGAGACATCAAACACGCCACAATGTAAGCCGCTACCAAAAGGAGATAAGGAGAGTTGATAACAGAAAGCGGTTTAGAGAACTGTTTCACGACAACGTTGTTTGCGCCGATGTGAGTCATGTAAGAAGCGAAACCACATAGCAACATGATTTGCATACCAAGGCCGCCGCCACGGTATTGCAGCATGTATTTCACGTATTCGAGCGAGTCTGTCACCATGTTACCGGTTGAGGTGATGCTTGATGGCAGAACGTCATGGCCCAAAAAGCCAGTCATAAGAAGCAAACTGATACCAGCGGTCAAAAGTACGCCAGCTGCTTTGTAACCTTTGACAATGAAATAGCCCACCGCAATGGTTACTACCAAGCCAATTAAGAGCTCTAGCATAGGGGTCTCCAGATGTTATGAAAAAAAGAAAGATTCTGTTTCAATTTATGACAAGGAATTTACAGAATTCTTAACTGTGGCACGAGGCTAATCTGGGACTTGCATGATCTAAAACAAATAATAATTTAATAATTAAATCCGACAGATTCTCTTGTTTCAATTTCGTTTTGTAGGTGTTATGTGCTGGTTTTTTGGGTTTTAATGGAAAGAAAATATAAGCAGATTGGTGAATGAAATGCTGATGAAATAATTAAAAGTAATCGAAAAACATTATTCGAGTTAGATCACATTTGTAGCGGCTAAAATAAACAAAAAGCCCCGACTAAGCGGGGCTTATTCAGCAACTTAATGCATTATGCGTAACGACGGATCATCAAGTTCCAACTACGTTGTTGACGCTCAAACTCAGTTTTAAGTTGTTGATAC
>NZ_JAWPOJ010000185.1:0-1435 GCF_033344235.1 Vibrio sp. Vb1554
ATTCGTTGTTCTTGATGCGGTCAAGAATGTGTGGACGACCTTCATGTACTTTGTTTACCAGGCGAGGGTTAATACCCGCTTCACCCAAGATTACAGCAGTACCGTGAGTCGCATCCAATTGGTAACCCAATTTTACTAGCTTAGACGCAAGGTCAACAACACGCTGCTTATCACCTTCACGAACAGAAAGTAGCGCACGACCACCTTCAGGGTACACACTGCCACAGCCAAGCTCTGCTTTTGCGTAAGCTTCTGCAAACGTTGCACCAACACCCATCACTTCACCTGTTGAGCGCATTTCAGGACCCAATAGAGGGTCAACGCCAGGGAACTTATTGAAAGGTAGAACGACTTCTTTG
Source organism: Vibrio sp. Vb1554 (assembly GCF_033344235.1). NCBI lineage: Bacteria > Pseudomonadati > Pseudomonadota > Gammaproteobacteria > Vibrionales > Vibrionaceae > Vibrio > Vibrio sp. Vb1554. Next base: position 360 of record NZ_JAWPOJ010000185.1, read on the forward strand.
ACTGAGTAGTAAGGAGGAATAATCTCTTTAGTGAAACCTTGTGATTCCAGAGATTGACCCGCCATTACACGTGCAGCGATTTTCGCCAGTGGTGCACCTGTCGCTTTCGATACGAATGGTACCGTACGCGCAGCACGAGGGTTTACTTCAATTAGGTAAACTTCGTTGTCTTTTACTGCGAACTGCGTGTTCATCAGACCACGAACACCAAGTTCGAACGCCAGCTTCTCAACTTGCTCACGCATCTTGTCTTGGATTTCTTGGCTTAGTGTGTAAGCAGGAAGCGAACATGCAGAGTCACCAGAGTGAACGCCCGCTTGCTCAATGTGCTCCATGATGCCGCCGATAACCACGCGCTCACCGTCACAGATAGCGTCGATATCCACTTCTGTTGCATCATCTAGGAATCGGTCTAGTAGAACTGGAGATTCATTCGATACGCTTACTGCTTCGTTGAAGTAACGACGCAAGTCTTGTTCATCGTAGACGATTTCCATCGCACGACCACCCAAAACGTAAGATGGACGAACAACGAGTGGGAAGCCGATTTCACGAGATTTCTCAACCGCTTGCTCCATCGCCGTTACTGTTGCGTTTTGTGGTTGTAGAAGACCTAAACGCTCAACTGCAGCCTGGAAACGCTCACGGTCTTCTGCGCGGTCAATCGCATCTGGGCTTGTACCGATGATTGGCACGCCTGCAGCTTCTAGTGCGCGAGCCAGTTTAAGTGGCGTTTGACCACCGTACTGAACAATCACACCTTTTGGCTTTTCAACGCGGGCGATAGACAACACATCTTCAAGAGTTACTGGTTCGAAGTAAAGACGGTCAGATGTATCGTAGTCTGTCGATACTGTTTCTGGGTTACAGTTCACCATAATGGTTTCGTAGCCATCTTCACGAAGCGCTAGTGATGCATGTACACAACAGTAGTCGAATTCGATACCTTGACCGATACGGTTTGGACCACCGCCCAGTACCATGATCTTGTCTTTATCTGTTGGGTTTGCTTCACATTCTTCATCGTAAGATGAGTACATGTAAGCCGTATCAGAAGAGAACTCAGCCGCACACGT
>NZ_JAWPOJ010000186.1:0-1429 GCF_033344235.1 Vibrio sp. Vb1554
TCATCAAGAGGTTTGACGAAACGCATATCAGCAACCGTTGCATTGAGGTTTTCAGCTGCTTCTAGTGCATTCGGTAAGAAAGTACCGAAGCTCAGGATTGCCACCTTTTCACCTTTGCGTACCACTCGACCTTTACCAATCTCAAGAGCGGTAAACTCTTTTTCGATCTCTGTACCCATACCACTACCACGAGGATAACGTACGGCACTTGGTCCAGTGTGCTTATGACCTGTGTACAGCATTTGGCGACATTCGTTTTCGTCGCTTGGAGCCATGATCACCATGTTAGGAATGCAGCGCATAAAGCTAAGATCAAAGGCACCTTGGTGTGTTTGACCATCTGCACCAACCAAACCTGCGCGGTCGATAGCAAACATTACTGGTAAGTCCATGATAGCGATGTCATGGATAAGTTGATCGTAACCACGTTGCAAGAAGGTTGAGTAAATAGCCACGATCGGATGATCGCCAGCAATTGCCATACCCGTTGCAAGTGTCACAGCGTGTTGCTCTGCAATTGCCACATCAAAGTATTGGTCGGGGTACTCTTTCGAGAAACGCACCATGCCAGAACCTTCACGCATTGCTGGCGTAATTGCCATTAGCTTAGGATCTTGCGCTGCCATGTCACATAAGAAGTCACCAAAAATCTTTGAGAAAGTTGGTTTGCCGCCACTGCTTTTTGGTAAGCAGTTATGGCTTGGATCGAACTTAGGGACGCCGTGGTAGCCAATAGGATCTTTCTCTGCTGGCTCATAACCTTTGCCTTTCTTGGTCATGATGTGCAGGAACTGAGGGCCTTTAAGCTCACGCATGTTCTTCAGTGTTTTAACGAGCTCATTCACATCGTGCCCATCAATTGGACCAATGTAGTTAAAGCCAAACTCTTCAAACAGAGTGCCAGGGACAACCATGCCTTTTAGATGTTCTTCAGTGCGACGAACCAGTTCTTTGATTGGTGGCACACCTGATAGCACTTTTTTTCCACCTTCACGGATAGAGGTGTAAAGACTACCGGAAAGGACTTTCGCTAGGTGGTTGTTCAGAGCGCCAACGTTTTCTGAGATCGACATTTCATTGTCGTTCAGAATCACCAACATGTCAGGGTGAACATCGCCTGCGTGGTTCATGGCTTCGAATGCCATGCCGGCAGTAATCGCACCATCACCAATCACACTGATGACTTTGCGACCTTTCCCTTCTTTTTGAGCGCTGATGGCTAGGCCAAGCCCTGCACTGATGGAAGTAGAAGAGTGACCAACTGATAGCGTGTCGTACTCGCTCTCTTCGCGCCAAGGGAAAGGGTGTCAGCCGTCTTTCTGACGAATCGTTGGCATTTTATCGCGACGACCCGTCAAAATTTTATGTGGGTAAGCCTGATGATCAACATCCCAGATAAGTTTATCTACGGGTGTGTTGTAAACATAAT
>NZ_JAWPOJ010000187.1:0-1428 GCF_033344235.1 Vibrio sp. Vb1554
CAGATTGGCAGTCGATATTGCCTTTCGATAAGACTTTGTAGCCACCCATACTGAACAATTCTGCGCGCGCTTCTGAAGTTGATAAGCGCTCATCATGCAATTCAACAGGCAAGCCATAACGACCTTGCAGACGCTTCGCGAATTTTTTCGCTCGCGGGGTGATGGTTTCTAAATCTTTACCATGCAAATCCGTTGGCAGGCCTACGACCAATAAGTCTGGCTGCCATTCTTTAATTTGCTTTTCGATGTCATCCCAATTTGGAATGCCATCATTGGCTTTAAACGCTTTCAGTGGTGAAGCGGTGCCAGTGATTTCTTGACCAATCGCGCTACCAATACTTTTAGTACCGAAGTCGAAGGCCATTATTGTACGTGACATACAGTGTCTCAAATCTTAATGAAGTGGAAGTTAAGGAAGGCAGTTGCGTTACGCATGACCTGCGTCTGCCGACAATTGGCTTGGGTCGATACCTAGCTTTTCTACCGCTTTTTTCCAGCGCTCTGTAATGGGCGTATCGAAGATGATTTCTGGTGTGGCTTCGATGGTTAGCCAAGAGTTTTCAACCAGTTCATTTTCTAACTGACCGGCACTCCAACCGGAATAACCAAGAGCAACCAAATAGTCACTTGGCTCAGCCTCTGTCCCCAATACGGAAAGAATATCTCGTGAAGTGGTGACAGCAAGGTCATCGGTCATTTGAATGCTGGATTCATAGTAATCTTTCGGTTTATGTAGAATAAAACCACGGTCTTCTGAGATTGGACCGCCATTGTAGACGGGTCTATCTAAGCTGGCTTCAAACAGGCGCGGGTGAACAGGCTGCACGTCAACTTGCTTGAGCATGTTGCCTACGGTGATATCAACAGGCGCGTTGATCATCAGACCCATTGCGCCTTCTTCGTTATGTTCACAAACGTAGATAACGCTATTCTGGAAATACGGATCTTTCATTCCAGGCATGGCTACTAAAAAATGGTTTGTGAGGTTCATTCTCATACCGACCTTTAAGACTCGTAAATGCACTTAAGCAAACTCGCGACTATGTGCATGAGTTTGCTTAAGATAATGTCTGGTTCTCTACTATAACTGTACTATAAATTCAGTTATTCGCCTTTCACACGACGTTCAATGGCATCCATCAGTTTGCCAGTGATAGAAATGTTGAATGCCGCTTCGATTTCACGAATACAAGTTGGGCTAGTCACGTTGATTTCAGTTAGCTTGTCGCCAATCACATCAAGACCAACAAAGATAAGCCCTTTTTCTTTTAGAGTCGGAGCAACAGCTTGAGCAATCTTCATATCTGTTTCGCTTAGCGGACGAGCTTCACCAGTACCACCAGCGGCTAGGTTGCCGCGCGTTTCGCCTTTAGCAGGAATACGCGCAAGACAGTAAGGCATCGGTTCACCGTCAACGACAAGAATACG
>NZ_JAWPOJ010000188.1:0-1427 GCF_033344235.1 Vibrio sp. Vb1554
TAGTTTCCATAACTATCAGTCTGTACAAAATGACTTGCGTCGCCAAGAGAACAAGATCCATCACAACCAAGAGCAACTTGCCTCAGGTAAGAAGCTGCTTAAACCAAGTGATGATCCGCTGGCTGCGCATTACATTCAGAATATTGGCCAGCAGCAAGAGCAGTTAAAGCAATATTTAAGCTCGATTGTGTTGGTGCGTAACCGTTTAGAAAACCACGAAGTGAATATCGCGAACGCAGAAAGCTTCGCTGATGAATCGAAACGTCTCACTATGGAAATGATCAACGGTGCGTTTTCTGCCGAAGACCGACAAGCGAAAAAGCGTGAGTTGGAAGAAATTGCAAATAACTTCCTTAACTTAGTGAATGCGCAAGATGAATCGGGCAACTACGTGTTTGCGGGGACAAAGCCGAAAAGCCAGCCATTTTATCGCGATAAAGATGGCAGCGTGCAATACGCTGGTGATGATTACCAACGCAAAATGAAAGTGTCCAGCATGCTGGATATGCCGATGAACGATCCTGGTAGCAAACTGTTCATGGAAATCCCAAACCCGTTTGGTGATTACCAGCCTAGTTACGATTTACAAAGCGGCTCTGACTTACTGCTAAGCAAAGCAACCAATGTGGATGCGAAGGACACGGCTTCTTATGGCGTGACGTTTGTCGATATGAATAACGGCAAGTTTGGCTACCAATTGGAGCGAAACGGCAAAGTGGTGGACGCTGACGAATTTTCGCCAGAAAAAGGCATCGAGTACAAAGGACTTAAAGTGCATGTGAAAGGGCAAATTACCCCTGGAGACAGCATCGGCATCGAAAAACGTGAGTCCTTCAGTATTTTCGATACCTTTAAGGAAGCGATGTCTTGGTCGGATAAATCCGTCTCCGATACATCAGCGACCGCGAAGTTGCACCAAATGACTGAGGAATTTCAAGCCGCGTTCATCCATTTGAACAAAGCTCGAACCGACGTGGGTGCAAGGCTGAGCACGCTCGATATTCAAGAGCAAAACCACGAAGACTTTAACTTGTCTTTGGCAAAAGCAAAGAGCAATTTTGAGGATTTGGATTACTCCAAAGCCGTGATCGAGTTCAGTGAGAACTCGCGTGCATTGCAGGCCTCGCAACAAGCTTTTGGCAAAACAAAAGACCTGACATTGTTTAACTACATTTAATGATTTGACGGCCAGCGGCGAATAACGACAACGAGAGATTTTGATGCCTTATGTGCCAAGCCTTAAGTGCGAGAAATATCAAAAGTCGTTTAGCTGAGGTGAGTGAGCGGCATGTTTTTACCGAATGCGGCAAAGGCACCGGTGGCAATGTGAGCGGCAAGCTTCTCTTGGTGTGAAAATATCTTCATCGCATAGAGAAAGAGGTCGAAAACTGCGAATGTGTTATCTAACTTATTGTTTATTTATCTAT
>NZ_JAWPOJ010000018.1:0-18746 GCF_033344235.1 Vibrio sp. Vb1554
GAACATCCGTTAAATGAGAAAACTCGTATTTATCTAAGAGTGGAGTCTCTGCTGCGTCAGGCTCACTTGGCCTCTGGGTTTAGCGAAAATCATCAGTATCAACTGTTTTTCCGTGCGTTATTCGATATGGTTGAGATCTTCGAACAAATCCAACTGAAAAGTGAACTGGCTAAAGATCTTGAGAAGCAACGGCTGTCGTACCGCCATTGGCTAAATGTTGATGGCGTCGATCAAGACGCATTAAATACCCTACTACAAGAGATAGATGTCGTTCATAGCCAACTAATGGGTGCAGAACGTTTTGGTCAAGCACTAAAAGAAGATCGCTTCCTAAGCTCTATCCGTCAACGCTTTAATCTACCGGGTGGTTCATGCTGTTTTGATCTGCCAGCATTACACTACTGGCTTCATCTACCTATTGAACGTAAAAAGCGTGATGCACAACAGTGGCAAGCAAGCTTAAAGCCCTTATCTGATGCGCTTTCGTTATGGTTAAAGCTCACTAGAGAAACCGGACATTTCAAAGCTCAAATCGGTCGTGCAGGTTTCTTCCAAAGTGACGCTGATGAAGCCAACATTCTAAGACTTCACATCCCAATGGAATATGGCGTGTATCCCATGATTTCAGGCCATAAAAACCGCTTTGCGATCAAGTTCATGTCGTTTGAAAACGGTCAAGCGTGCACACAAGATATTGAATTTGAACTTGCTGTGTGCAGCTAAGACGACACTACGCCTCGCCTCCATAATCTAAAATTCAACGCTTTATTGCGCTTATATTTGATAAAATTTCGTAGCAGCAATAGCGCGTTGAATAAGCCATCTTTAATTCGTTTAGGTATACTACCCTTTAACACCAATTAGTAATGGGACGCTCAACTATGTCTAAAGTTACCATCGTTCAATGTCCACAATGTGGCGCCGACGTAGAATGGGGAGAACAAAGTCCTCATCGCCCTTTCTGCAGTAAACAATGCCAAATGATTGATTTTGGTGAATGGGCAGATGAAGAAAACACCATCCCAGGCGCACCCGATATGTCCGATAGTGATGGCTGGTCTGAAGACCAGTATTAAATTGAGACCTAGGGTAAAGGAATACCCTAGGTTCCTTCTTGGGGAACCTGAATCACGCTCCTTCGTCGCTGTCCAGAATGACGAATTTTAACCACGGTACTCTGTAATCTTTGACCATCATTTCCTGTCATTCCGAGGAGCCATAGCGACATCAGGAATCTATTCACAACAAGACAGAGGCGTGGAGTGTACGTCAGTGCATGAGCATCGACAGTGCAGGTCGGGCGAAAAGAAACGAGCAAGCTAATTACACAAATAAAAAAACGGAGCCCTAAAAGGACTCCGTTTAAGATGAGAACGCTAGTTATAGCATTACTTCTTAGCAAGTTTCTCTTTGATACGAGCAGACTTACCAGAACGCTCACGTAGGTAGTACAACTTGGCACGACGTACTGCACCACGGCGTTTAACTTCGATGCTATCAACGATTGGAGAGTGTGTTTGGAACGTACGCTCAACACCTTCACCGTTAGAGATCTTACGTACAGTGAAAGCAGAGTGTAGACCACGGTTACGGATTGCGATTACAACGCCTTCGAAAGCCTGTAGACGCTCACGGTCACCTTCTTTTACCTTAACTTGAACTACAACAGTGTCACCTGGTGCAAATTTAGGTAGGTCTGATTTCATTTGCTCTTCTTCAAGAGCTTTGATGATGTTACTCATTTTTTAAATTCCTAGAATAAACTGATACTAAATAAATTAGGTTACTTTGCGTTATGTTCTTTAATGGCTTTATGCTCATTAACAAACTCAGCAAGTAATTGTTCCTGTTCGTCAGTCAGAGCTAGGTTTTCCAGGAGCTCTGGTCTTCTTAGCCAAGTACGGCCCAACGACTGCTTGAGTCGCCATTGACGAATGTCCTTGTGATTGCCTGACATCAGTACAGCTGGTACCTCTTTGTCATCCAATACTTCTGGACGCGTATAGTGAGGACAATCTAACAAGCCATTTGCAAAAGAGTCTTCTTCTGCTGACGCGAAATCCCCTAGTACACCCGGAACAAACCGAGAGACAGAGTCGATTAACGTCATGGCTGGTATCTCACCACCCGTCATCACAAAATCACCAATCGACCATTCTTCGTCGACTTCAGATTGAATGATGCGCTCATCTACCCCTTCATAACGACCACAAATCAGAAGCAAGTTCTCATTCGTTGCCAGTTCTTCCACTCCTTTCTGGTCGAGCTTACGACCTTGAGGAGAAAGGTAGATGACTTTCGTCTTGCCCGGTGAGGCTGCTTTCGCGGTATGAATGGCATCGCGCAAAGGCTGAACCATCATTAACATACCAGGGCCACCACCGTAAGGTCGGTCATCGACTGTGCGATGTTTGTCGTGAGTGAAATCTCTAGGATTCCAAGTCTCAATCGACAAAAGACCTTTTTTAACCGCTTGACCTGTTACTCCAAAATCAGTAACAGAACGGAACATTTCTGGAAAAAGGCTAATAACGCCAACCCACATGTTTATCTCGCTCTGTAATTTTGGAGATTAGAATCCAGGATCCCAGTCAACTTCGATCCGTTGAGCTTCGCGATCAACATTAATGATCACTTGCTCTTCAAGGAACGGGATTAATCGTTCCTTCTGCCCGAAAGCATCTTTAAGATTTGCTTTAACAACCAGAACATCGTTTGAGCCAGTTTCTAGCATGTCAGTAACGACACCTAGATCGTAACCTTTAGTAGTTACAACTTGCATCCCAAACAATTCGCGCCAGTAGAACTCATCTTCTGACAATTCAGGAAGTACCGCAGGGTCAATAGCAATTTCAAAGTTCGTCATTAGATGCGCGTCTTCACGAACATCCATGCCTTCCAGCTTAGCCACCATACCTTTGTTATGGCGCTTCCAGCTTTCTACTTTGTACTCAACCCACTTGCCCTTTTGGTTAATGTACCAAGGGCTGTAATCGAAAATGCTTTCAGCATTGTCTGTGTAGGAAAAAACCTTAAGCCAACCACGAATGCCGTAAGTAGCACCAAACTTGCCTACAACAATCTTTTCGTTGCTCATTGTTTCTTTACCTTTCATCGACATAAACTAGTTTCTACTTTTCAAGTAAAAAATTAAGCCGCTTTTTGAGCGTCTTTAACTAGCTTAGCAACACGGTCAGATACTGACGCGCCTTGACCAACCCAGTGGTTAACGCGGTCTAGGTCTAGACGTAGACCTTCTTCTTGACCTTTAGCAGTTGGGTTGAAGAAACCAACTTTCTCGATGAAACGGCCAGTTGCAGCGTTGCGGCTGTCCGCTACTACGATTTGATAAAATGGACGCTTTTTAGCGCCGTGACGTGCCAAACGAATGGTTACCATGTCGTCCTCTTTGCTTTCTCAAAAATAAAATTAACCCCAAAAACCATTCAAGAAATTAAACAGTTTGGGGTCTCGTGCCAAAATAAAGCTCCGGAATTTTACTCTTCTCCCGGAGCAATGCAAGGAGTTTAGTTACTTTTTCACCAACATAAATTGAATTTAAAGTTTGTGACGTACCTAACACCCTGAATCTATGCGTGATCGATTAATTAACGACCAAATGGGTTGAAGCCACCGCCACCACCCATGCCGCCCATCATGCCTTGCATGTTGCGCATCATGCCTTTCATGCCACCTTTTTGCATCTTTTTCATCATTTTCTGCATTTGGGTGAACTGTTTTAGTAAGCGGTTTACATCTTGAACCTGCACACCAGAACCAGCCGCGATACGCTTCTTGCGCGAGCCCTTGATAATTTCTGGGCGTTGACGTTCTTTCATTGTCATGGAGCTGATGATCGCTTCCATCTGTTTGAACATCTTGTCATCGACTTTATCTTTCACATTGTCTGGTAGCTGGGACATTCCTGGAAGCTTATCCATCATCCCCATCATGCCGCCCATGTTTTGCATCTGGCCTAGCTGTTCACGGAAATCTTCAAGGTCGAAACCTTTCTTCTCTTTGAACTTCTTCGCTAACTTTTCTGCCTTTTCTTGGTCAACGTTGCGTTGTAGGTCTTCAATCAAAGACAGAACGTCACCCATGCCAAGAATACGTGAAGCAACACGATCTGGGTGGAACGGTTCTAGCGCGTCAGTTTTTTCACCGACACCCAAGAATTTGATTGGTTTGCCCGTGACATGGCGTACTGAAAGTGCCGCACCACCACGAGCATCACCATCAACCTTAGTTAGAACTACACCGGTAAGAGGTAGCGCATCGCCAAAGGCTTTTGCTGTATTTGCTGCGTCTTGACCCGTCATGGCGTCAACAACAAATAGCGTTTCTACTGGGTTGATAGCTGCGTGAAGATCTTTGATCTCCCCCATCATCTCTTCATCAATTGCCAAGCGACCTGCGGTATCGACAATAAGTACGTCGTAGAATTTCTTCTTCGCATGGTCAATCGCTGCATTGGCGATATCAATAGGCTTTTGGTCTGGTGATGATGGGAAGAAGTCAACACCGATGTCTGATGCCAGTGTTTCAAGCTGCTTGATTGCCGCAGGACGGTAAACGTCGGCAGACACAACCAAAACTTTCTTCTTGTCACGTTCTTTTAGAAGCTTAGATAACTTACCTACCGATGTAGTTTTACCCGCACCTTGTAGACCAGCCATAAGAAGCACAGCAGGTGGTTGAGCAGCAAGGTTTAGCGCCTCATTCGACTCACCCATTACGGCTTCAAGTTCTGTTTGAACGATCTTGATAAATTCCTGACCTGGAGTCAGAGATTTAGAAACTTCTACGCCCACCGCTTTTTCTTTAACGCGGTTCACAAATTCACGAACGACCGGAAGCGCAACGTCAGCTTCAAGTAGAGCCATTCGGACTTCACGTAGGGTTTCTTTAATGTTGTCTTCGGTCAGACGACCTTTGCCACTGATATTTTTCAGCGTTTTGGATAATCGATCCGTTAAATTCTCAAACATCTTTGTCTCTTCGCTAAAATGGCGATTAATTAGTGTGAGTATACATTAGCCAAGGTCTGAGTCATACCCGTACCGCTGTCCTATTCTTGTCTCTATTTATATATGGTGCGGTAACTTATTAATTTCAATATCTCATCTCTCACGATTGATGTCGGATATAACGTAGCCCCAAAGTGTAATGCAAGGTATAATTTCTCCATCGTGCACAATAATATTTAGGATTCATGGATAGCTTAATAGCCATCGCGGCCGCCATACTTTATGTCTTGGCGATTGCGACCATCATACCCGGACTCTCACAACAGTCAGGAATCAAAGCAAAAACAGTGTTTGCTAGTGCTGCCTGTGCGCTTGTTTTTCATGCGTGGATTTTGAGTGATCTGATCTTTGATGGTTCAGGTCAAAACCTGAGTATTCTCAACGTGGCTTCTTTGATCAGTTTTATTATTTCTCTGGTCATGAGCCTTGCTATGTTGAAAAACCGACTGTGGTTTTTATTGCCTGTCGTTTATAGCTTTGCTGCCATCAATTTATCTGCTGCCACATTTTTGCCAAGCACGTTTATAAAGCACCTAGAGAATGACCCTAAGCTACTCATTCATATTTCATTTGCGCTCTTCTCATACGCGACTTTAACTATCGGGGCACTATATGCGCTTCAGTTGGCTTGGCTGGATCACAAACTGAAAGCAAAAAAATCTTTGGCGATTAACCCAAACCTGCCGCCTCTATTAATGGTGGAGCGTCAACTCTTCAAAATTATTTTGATCGGTAACTTATTGTTAACTGCCACGCTCATTACTGGCTTTGTCTTTGTGCAGGATATGTTTGCCCAAGGTAAGGCACATAAGGGCATTCTTTCTTTCATCGCTTGGGTGGTGTACTCAATACTGCTTTGGGGTCACTATCAAAAAGGCTGGCGTGGTAGAAAAGTCACATGGTTCGCTGTTGCAGGAGCAACACTGTTAACTCTGGCATATTTTGGCAGTCGCTTTGTAAAAGAAATCATCTTGAATTAAGGAGCTCTAGGGCTCCTATCCTTTATATTTTAGGCTAGATAAAATACAGTACGCCTTAACTCTTTGACTTAACGGACTTACTCAACCGTTATATAACCCAATACTTACAAGGAACAGCAACGTTTTGGACGACATCTCTACGGGTATCTTGTTTGCGCTACTCGCGTGTCTTATCGTCATATCAGGTTACTTTTCCGGTTCAGAAACAGGGATGATGTCTCTGAATCGTTATCGCTTAAAACACTTAGCCAAAAACGGGCATAAGGGTGCTAAGCGAGTCGAAAGACTATTAGACCGTCCAGATCGTTTGATTGGTCTTATTCTTATCGGCAACAACCTCGTTAATATTCTCGCGTCCGCGATCGCGACCATTATTGGTATGCGTTTGTATGGTGATTTAGGTGTCGCTATCGCAACCGGTGCACTAACTATGGTTGTATTGGTTTTTGCCGAGGTTACCCCTAAAACAATTGCAGCGCTTTACCCTGAACGTGTGTCCTACGCGAGCAGTATATTATTGACCATACTGATGAAGTTACTGTCGCCTTTAGTGATGCTTGTTAACTTTATTACGAATGGCTTTATCCGCTTACTTGGCGTAAGAGCGGATCACTCAGCAGAAGATCATCTTAGCTCCGATGAGCTGCGTACGGTGGTAAATGAAGCTGGCGGTTTGATCCCTCGCCGACACCAAGACATGCTAGTGTCTATTTTGGATCTTGAGCACGTCACCGTGAACGACATTATGGTCCCACGCAATGAAATTACCGGTATTGATATTAACGACGACTGGAAATCCATTGTTCGCCAGCTAACACACTCACCACATGGACGCATAGTTTTCTATCGTGACCAAATTGATGAAGTGGTTGGCATGCTGCGCTTGCGTGAAGCTTATCGTCTGATGTTGGAAAAGAACGAATTCAACAAAGAAACGCTATTACGTGCTGCTGATGAGGTCTATTACATCCCAGAAGGCACACCACTGAACGTGCAAATGTTGAAATTCCAACGCAACAAGCAACGTATCGGTCTGATCGTGGATGAGTACGGTGATATCATCGGTCTAATCACTCTTGAAGATATTCTGGAAGAGATCATTGGTGAGTTCACGACGTCAATTTCTCCAAGCCTCTCTGATGAAATCAGTCCTCAAGGTGACGGAAGCTTTCTTATTGAAGGCAGCACCAATATTCGAGATATTAACAAAGGCCTGAAATGGGATTTACCAACGGATGGCCCAAGAACGTTAAACGGTCTTATTTTGGAGCACCTGGAAGATATTCCAGAGAGCCATTTAAGCGTGAGAGTAGCGGGTCACCCAATGGAACTTGTTGAGATTGAAGAGAACCGAATCAAGCTCGTTCGTGTTTATCCGAAGAAGAAAAAATCGACATCCAAATAACCAAAAGAAAAGCCTGACTCATGTCAGGCTTTTTTACTTATTGGGGCAATATGCTTCTTAATGAGCACCTAGTCGATGCGCAACTCTTTTAACATCGACTCAGGCAAAGCAAGTTCATCATTTTTGTTCACCGAAACACCAGCATCCAAAATGTTCTTTGCGATCTGTTGTGCTTCTTTTAAAGAGTGCATTGCTGCCGTGCCGCATTGGTATTCGTTAAGTTCAGGGATCTTATTCTGACTTTCTACCTTCAGCACGTCTTCCATTGCTGCAATCCAAGCATCTGCGACTTGCTGCTCTGATGGTGTGCCAATCAGACTCATGTAAAAACCTGTGCGGCAACCCATAGGCGAAATATCGATGATCTCAACAGAATCACCGTTTAGGTGATTACGCATAAAGCCTGCATAAAGGTGCTCTAGGGTGTGAATACCTTTTTCAGAAAGAATGTCTTTGTTTGGCGCAGTAAAGCGTAAGTCGAAAACAGTAATCGTATCCCCTTTTGGGGTCTGCATGGTTTTCGCCACTCGCACTGCCGGTGCATTCATACGAGTGTGGTCCACGGTAAAACTATCGAGTAAAGGCATTACATCTCTCCTGATTGTAACTCCAGTACCTTTCGGTAATGGATAAATGTCATTCATCCCTACAGCACATGAACAGACTGTGGGCTAAAAGAACCAGCTGCTGTTGTCTTCTAATTCCTGACGACATTGCTTCAGCTGCCAGCCATAAGTTTTCGCTGTTTGTTCAACACGTCGAGCGACTTTGATTAAACTAGGTTTTCGATTATAAGTGCCTCGCTTATATCCACCTCGCCCTTCATGATAAGCCAGATACTGGTTATAGGGATCCCATAATGAAATCCCTAGCTGACGCCGTGTTTCATGAGTGTACCAACCGACAAACATCATAGAATCATCGAAGTTGGTACGAGAGCCCCCCTGACCTGTCGCATCTTGGAAGTCTTCCCAAGCAGGGTCTTGAGCTTGAGCATAACCATACGCACTGCTGACTCGTCCCCAAGGAATAAACCCTAGCAAATAATCTTTAGGTGGTTTTGCATCGTGCCGAAAGCTGCTTTCTTGTTTAATGATGGCCATAGCGACATGAATAGGGGTACCCCATTCATCTTCCATATCTTTGGCATCATCGTACCAACCGGATTTCTCTCGGAATATCTCGCATAAGTTATTCTGCTGCTTTGGCGGTGCCGTAGCACAACCTGCAAGTAACACGCTTCCAAGTACCGCTACTACTAACGACTTAATGTTCAACCCCACCAATCCTTAGTTAGTCATTACTGCTTCAGGTAAGCAAAGTAATCTTCCAAAAAATCATCAAAAGAAAGCATGTCACTCTGCTCTGCTTGCTTTTGTTTTTCCACGGACGACGCAACTTCCGTTTCCATCGTATCTTGTGAATAGTACTGATAACCGTGAGCTAGGTTTTCATCACGGTACTTCATACCAAGAGTACAACCGACTTTACCTAGCCCACCCAGCTCTTTCGTTAGCTCTAATAGTTGACCAGAGATCGTTAGTTCTGGGTTATCAATCCATGTCTCGAGTTGATTACACACATCTTGGTATGCACTGCCACCAGCGGTCATATCCATTTGCTGTGCTATTTGACGTAACTCGACGAAAACTCGGTGTGCCCAATCTTGTAGAGATAGACGCTCACCTTGGCAACCAATTTGCAGCATTAGACCTTTTTCACGGCCTGAAACAATGACTTTATTCCAGTTATCGCGCCAACACTCTAATTCACAGTTATCCATAGGGCCTGAGTCTGACAAGGCCGCCCAGGTAAGGAAGAGATCCAAGAATCGTACTTGCTCTTCATTTAAGCCCACTGCGCTGAATGGGTTAACATCTAGAGAACGAACTTCAATGTATTCGACACCACCGCGTCGTAACGCATCTGAAGGCTTCTCACCACTTTTCGATACACGTTTTGGACGAATCGGAGCGTACAGTTCATTCTCAATTTGTAAGATATTGGAATTAAGCTGGCGGTATTCACCATCTACTTTTACCCCAATTTTCGCAAACTCTTCTGATGGGTGGCGAATCGCATCACTCAAACCATCGAGGTATTGGTCAATGCTGTTAAAACCAATTTTCAGCACACTTTGAGCACTATTGGTATAGCCAAGATCGCTCAAACGCAAAGACGTCGACTTCGGCAAATATAATGTCCCGCCAATCTTCTCGAATGGCAGATCGGTTTCACGACCTTGGATAAAAGAGCCACATAACGCTGGTGATGCACCAAAGAAGTAGGGAATCATCCAGCCAAAGCGGTAGTAATTGCGGATCAACGCAAAGTACGCATCAGACTTAGCATCTTGGCGGGCTTGTTCATCTTGCTCGCCATAGAGCGCATCCCAAAATGTTTCAGGAAACGAGAAGTTAAAATGGACACCTGAAATAATTTGCATCAGGCTGCCATAGCGACGCTTTAGGCCTTCTCGGTACAGCGTTTTCATTTTCGCTGCATTCGAAGAGCCATACTGGGCTAACTGAATATCATCCTCTGAGCCTACGTAGCAAGGCATTGATAGTGGCCACATTCTCTCTTCACCCATTTTGGTTTGAGTGAAATGATGGATATCTTTCAGCTGTGCCATCAGTTCTGGAATTTCATGTGACACAGGCGTAATGAACTCTAACAATGATTCCGAAAAATCCGTTGTGATCCATTGATTTGTGAACGCAGAGCCTAACCCTTCAGGATGAGGAGTTGTAGCTAGATGTCCATCCTGACGATAGCGCAAAGTTTCTCGCTCAACACCGCGTCCAAACTGCTTAAATACTTCGGGGTTTGATGCAACTTTTTTTAGTCGCGCAGCAAAATCAGTCAAAATGAGGTTCGCTTATATTGGGAGCAGGACACTTGTTACATAACACAAGTGTAAGCTAAGTTATTGATAGTTAATGCATCTAGATAAATAACCCACGAAAAGTTGCTTATCTAGATGAATAGCGGAGAAACGTTTCTCCGCTATTAAATGTGTACTCTATCGAATGATTTCAAGCTCTTCTACGTCTTTCCCCAACTTTTCTAATTGAGGACGCAACGATTTAGCATCACCAACGACGATAATTTGATAGTCATTTGGATCAAACCATTTCTGAGCCAGCGCATTCAACGTCTGCTTATCGACTTTTTCTACGATAGCGTTTCTTTGCTGCAAGTAATCATGATCGAGGTTGTACTTAAGAATATCACTGATGAGCTCCGCTTTTTGTGTTGGCGTTTCATATTTCAGTGCATCTTTTTGACCGACCGCTTGACGCATAAATTTCATCTCTTCATCAGTAATACCTGACTGCGAGTATTCATTTAGCTCATTTTCCATCTCAATGATCGAAGCTACCGTTGCATCCGCTCGTACTTGCGCGGTGAAAACCACCGAGCCTGTTTCTGGATTACCAGAGAAGTAGCCGTAAGCACCGTATGTGTAACCCTTGTCTTCACGTAGATTTTGGTTAATGCGGCTATTGAAGTTCCCAGCTAAGTTGAAGTTTGCCAGTTGGCTTAGGTAAAAATCGCCCGTTGCGTCGTAAGGCATACCTTGACGAACCATCATGACCACACTTTGCGGCGCTCCTGGTTTATCAACAAGATGGATCTTTTGCTCACCTAATGCAGCAATGCTTTGCGGTGCATACAATGGCGCAGCTTCATCCTGCCAGTTTTTCCAGAACTTCAGTTGCTGTTCAATTTCCTGTTTATTGATGTCACCAACAACGACGATTTGCGCACTTTGTGGCGTGTAATGCTTCGAGTAGAATTCACGGACATCATCCAACGTTAATGCACTGACACCTGCTTGCGTGCCGTCTTTTGGTCGAGCAAAAACCGAATCCCCATAGAGCACCTGGCGACTCGCTTGTGACGCCATCCAACTTGGATTTTGGTGCTCATATACCAGGCCTTCTAGCGCTTGCATTTTTACACGCTCGAAATCATCTTGATTAAATGCAGGAGACAGCAACATCTCTTCGACAATTTTTAACGTCGGCTCTAAGTTCTTTTCTAGAGCAGAAACACTGATGTTTGTTGTATAACCTGTGGCATTAACAGAGATAACACTACCCAGTTTATCAAGCTCAGCTTGAATCTCTTCGACGCTGCGTTTCGTTGTACCTTCTTGCAACATCGCAGCGGTCAATTGGGCAAGACCTTCTTTACCCTTTTCAACAAAACGTGTCCCTGCAGGCAGACTAAATTGCATCATCACCGTCGGCGTTTCATCGCTAACTGCACCAAGCAGCTCTGAGCCATTCTTGAAATGTAACTCGTACAGCTCTGGCATCGTCGCTTTCACTGGTTCTCCTACTGGCGGTTGCACTGAGCGATCGAAGTTATCGGTCGCACGACGATACGCCAATTGGTCATCGGAAATCTTCTCATATTCTGGCAGCGTGCGCTTTGGCGTCACAAAGGTCGCAGGTTTTACGACAAGGTCTGTTTTTCCTTTTGGGACCACGCTTAGGGTCACTTTGTTCTTACCTTGGATAAAGTCCGTATACGCTTTTTCTACCGAAGTCGGCGTAACTGCACGGATTTGCTCAAGCTGTTGCTCAAGACGATCAGGATCGCCGAAAAATGTCTCGTTGGAAGCCAACTGAGTCACTTTACCTTTAACGCTTTCTAGCGCAAAAATAGCATCCGCTTCCGCTTTACCCTTCAACTGCTCAAGGCGATCTTTTGTCACGCCTTTTTCCGCAAACTGATTAAGTGATTGTAAAAGCTCGTCGTACAGTTTTGATAGGTCGCCTTTGTCTCCAGAATCACCCATTGCGTAAACGTAAAAGTTACACGCCAGTTCAGCACAGTCATGGAATGAACCAGCATCGACCGCTTTTTGAGTCTTCACTAGGTCTTGGTAGAGCACGCTGTTGGTACCGCCACCCAATACTTCTGATAACGTGTCGAGAGACGCTTGGCTTTCTTCGCCGTTGTAGGTTGTTGGCCACGCGATCATCACCATAGGTTGTTGAATACGATCTTCTAGCGTGATGTATTTGTCTTCTTGCAGTTTTGCAGGTTGTTTCGGCGCATTTTCAACCTCAGGACCACGAGGAATCGAACCGAAGTACTTATTTACCCACTCTAGAGTTTGTTCAACGTCTAAGTCACCACCGATCGTGATAGTCGCATTGTTTGGGCCATACCAACGCAAGAAAAACGCTTTGAGGTCGTTCACATCAACACGATCAAGATCTTCAACATAACCAATGGTTTGCCACGAATACGGATGACCTTCAGGATATAGCGCTTCGGACATGCGCTCCCAAATTAAGCCATAAGGACGATTATCGTAACGCTGAGCTCGCTCATTTTTTACAGTCGAACGCTGAATTTCAAATTTGCGTTGAGAAACCGCATCCAACAAAAAGCCCATACGGTCAGACTCTAACCACAGCATTTTCTCGAGCTGGTTAGCAGGGACAGTTTCAAAGTAGTTAGTACGATCGCGGTTTGTAGTACCATTTAATGTGCCGCCAGCCTCCGTGATGATTTTGAAGTGCTCTTGGTCACCAACGTTCTCTGAACCTTGGAACATCATGTGCTCAAAGAAATGCGCAAAACCAGACTTACCCACTTCTTCACGAGCTGAACCAACATGGTAAGTCACATCCACATGGACCAATGGGTCAGAATCTTCAGGAGCTAAGATCACCGTTAAACCATTATCGAGTTTATACTTTTGGTATGGAATCTTAACTTTGCCTTCTTCAGCTTTCGATGACTCAACGAAAGTTACCCCTTTCGGCAGTGATGAAACTGGCGTATTTGATGCACAGCCCGTGATCACCAACAGTGAACACGCGCCAACCCAAAACATCTTCATGTACTTTCCTTAAAATAATCCGAGATAGATGGCCGCAAGTAAGCTATACCTAGCAGCCTTTCCTAAAAATATTAAAATCACGCAAGGCAGAAACTTCATTCTTAGCCACCCTGCGGCTAAACACAGCGGGTCTCCTATTACAGGTAACCAGCTAAAAAATAACCCCCAATAGCCATACTTAGAGAGCCACTTTAATGCGGTATGACCGTGCTTTTCCTCTTGTGCTTTGTTGGGAATCCACAAGCCAAGCCAATAATTTGTTAAGCCACCAAGCGTATTACCGATAGTAGCGACCATAACAATTGAAGAAACGGAGTATTGATTTAATGAGAGAGTGGCAACTAAGCCCGCCTCAGAACCACCAGGCAACAACGTGGCACTGAGAAAACCGGTCATGAAAAGCACCCATAATGCTGAATCTGAAAACCAAAGCGCTAAACTTTCAAAACTCGTGTTAAATGCTTCTAGCATGTCATATCAAGCAACACCTTGCCTCTGGTTCTTCCTGATTCGACCTGCTGGTGAGCACCAATGACATCACTCATAGGATAAACCTGTTGAATTTCAGTCTTCAGTAAGCCAACGCCGACCATGTACAACAAGGTATCTAACTGCGCAGGGTCTGGTTCAACCAACATGCCACTAGCCTCAAAGCCTAGGAGTTTGGCTTTTTCACAAATCAGCTCAGCTGTGATGGTTGGAACGGTGATGACTCTCGCATTGTCTTTCAGGCATTTAAGCGCATCTAACGCAGCATCTCCGCCTACTAAATCAATCAAAACATCAACATCTTCAACACGTTCTGACACTGGTGCAAATTGATAGTTCACTGCATGAGCACCGAGCGTCGCAAGGTAATCTAAATTTCGTTCACTGCAGGTTGTAAAGACTTCCGCTTTCGTCGCGATCGCAATTTGTACCGCGAGGTGTCCAACACCACCGGCTCCAGCGAGGATAAGTACGCGATCGTTTTCCGTCACATTAGCCTTACTGAGAGCTTGTGCCGCAGTTTGTCCCGCCAACGGTAATGCAGCAGCTGCCTCCAAAGTTACGGAGCTAGGAACATGACTTAACTCAGTTTCTGGAACACATATGTATTGGCTGTAACCACCGCCTCGAACTGGGAAACCAATAAATCCAGCCACCTCATCACCTTCATTAAAACGTGATGCCCCCTCTCCACAAGACATCACTTTTCCTGAGATGTCGTAACCTGGCACCCAAGGTAAATTATCCTTATTCTGCGCTGCCGCCCAACCGAGCCCAGCTCGAGTTTTGACATCAATAGGATTTACGCCTGAAAAAGCGACTTTTACTAAGACTTCACCAGGCTGTGGTGATGGTGTAGAAGCATGTTGAATCGCGAGTACGTTGGCATCACCAAACTCAGTGATAACGATCTGTTTGTGTTCCATAAACCATTCCCTGCAAGAAAACAAAAAGGGATGCGAAAGCATCCCTTTGACTATAAACCATTTTGTTAACCTAAGTTAATCGTGATTTTGTAAATTGGTTGATCATTCCATTTTCAATAATGTCTAACCAACAAGTGCTAACAATATACCAGCCGCAACGGCTGAACCCAGCACACCAGCAACGTTTGGTCCCATCGCATGCATTAACAAAAAGTTTTGCGGGTTAGCTTGTAAACCAACTTTGTTTACGACTCGCGCGGCCATTGGTACCGCAGAAACGCCAGCCGCACCAATAAGTGGGTTGATGTCTTCTTTCGAGAACTTGTTAAGCAGTTTCGCCATCAGGACGCCCGCACCAGTACCGATACTAAATGCAACTGCGCCTAACCCCAAGATACCTAACGTTTCTAGGTTCAAGAACTGCTCAGCTTGCAGCTTAGAACCAACACCAAGACCTAAAAAGATAGTCACTATGTTGATCAATTCATTTTGAGCAGTTTTCGATAAACGATCGACCACACCAGCTTCACGCATCAAGTTACCCAAACAGAACATACCAACCAATGGCGTAGCTGAAGGTAAGAACAGAATCGTCATCAGTAATACAGCAAGCGGGAAGATGACTTTCTCCCATTTACCAACATGACGAAGCTGAGCCATCTTAATTTGACGTTCTTCCTTGGTTGTCAGTGCTTTCATGATTGGTGGCTGGATGATCGGCACCAATGCCATATAGCTGTATGCCGCGACTGCAATCGCACCTAGCAGATCTGGAGAGAGCTTACTCGCTAAGAAAATCGCTGTTGGCCCATCAGCACCACCGATGATCGCGATAGACGATGCATCCGCCATGGAAAACTCCATGCCAGGTACATAGTTGAGTAAAATAGCGCCAAACAGTGTTGCAAAAATACCAAACTGCGCAGCCGCACCTAACCACAACGTTTTTGGGTTTGCGATCAAAGCACCAAAGTCGGTCATCGCGCCCACACCCATGAAGATCAATAGCGGGAACACACCCGATTCAATCCCAATGTAGTAAACGTAGTAGAGCAAGCCACCAGGCTCAGTAAAGCCAGCATTTGGAATATTCGCCAAAATAGCACCGAAACCAATCGGCAATAACAGTAAAGGTTCAAATCCTTTTTTAATTGCCAAAAACAGCAAGGTACAACCAACCAGCATCATACAGATTTGGCCGAACTCGAAGTTAGCGATCCCTGTTTCTGCCCAAAGGGTTAACAATCCGTCCATGATACTCCCTTACGCCAGGCTCAACAGAGGCGCACCTACTGTGACAGCATCGCCTTCTTTAACGTTCAGCTCTTGAACCACACCACCACGCGCCGCTCGTACTTCAGTTTCCATTTTCATCGCTTCAAGGATGAGCAATACATCGCCTTCAGCTACCTCAGCACCAGGTTGAACATTCACTTTGAAGATGTTACCTGCAAGAGGAGCAGGTACCGCTTCTGCTGAAGCATTAGAAGGTGCGCTAGGTGTAGCCGATTTTGCCGGTGCATTAGAAGGAGCAACAGATGTCAGTTCACCTTGAGGGCCAACTTCCACCTCATACACCTGCCCGTCAACACGTACACTATAAGTTTCTACACCACCAGTTGCTGGTTGAGCTACAGGTACAGCAGGCTTCGCAGCTTCTAGCGTTGGTGCAGGCTCAAATGCTTCTGGGTTTTCACGATTCTTAAGGAACTTAAGCCCAACTTGAGGGAAAAGTGCATAAGTGAGTACGTCATCAACACGCTCACTTGCTAGCTTAATGCCTTCTGATTTCGCTTTCTCCATCAGATCAACCGTAAGCGTCTCCATTTCAGGCTCAAGTAAATCGGCAGGACGACAGGTAATTGGCTCTTTACCATCAAGCACTTTCGCTTGCAGTTCTGCATTTAACTCGGCTGGCGCTTTACCGTACTCACCTTTCAATAGGCCAGCGGTTTCCTTGGTAATACTCTTATAGCGCTCGCCAGTAAGAACGTTAATCACCGCTTGCGTACCGACGATCTGTGAAGTTGGAGTTACCAATGGAATGAAACCAAGATCTTCACGTACACGAGGGATCTCTTCTAATACTTCATCAATGCGATCCGCAGCGCCCTGCTCTTTCAACTGGCCTTCCATATTGGTCAGCATACCACCAGGCACTTGAGCAATCAGGATGCGTGAATCGACTCCTTTTAACTGGCCTTCCCACTTCGCATACTTCTTACGTACCTCACGGAAATATGCGGCGATAGGTTCCAGTTGCTCGAGTTTCAAATTGGTATCTCGCTCGGTGCCTTCTAGCATAGCGACTACCGTTTCAGTCGGTGTATGACCGTAAGTACAACTCATTGAAGAAATCGCAGTATCGAGAATATCAATACCGGCTTCTACTGCTTTTACCGCTGTTGCTGTAGACAGCCCCGTTGTTGCATGACAATGAAGTGCCAATGGCACATCACAAGACGCTTTGATACGCGTGATAAGCTCTTCCGCTTCATAAGGCTTAAGTAAGCCAGACATATCTTTAATACACAGCGAGTGACAACCTAAATCCTCTAGGCGTTTTGCCAAGTCAACCCAAGTGTCTGCGTTATGCACTGGGCTCGTTGTGTAAGACAACGTACCTTGAGCATGCGCACCAACATCAACCGTTGCTTTAACGGCTTTCTGGAAGTTTCGCACGTCATTCATTGCATCAAAAATACGGAATACATCCATGCCGTTAGCATGCGCGCGTTCAACAAACTTCTCTACTACGTCGTCGGCATAATGGCGGTATCCTAAAAGGTTTTGACCACGCAGTAGCATTTGCATTGGTGTATTAGGCATCGCTTTTTTTAGTTCACGTAAACGCTCCCAAGGGTCTTCCCCTAAGAATCGAATACAAGAATCAAATGTTGCACCACCCCAAGTCTCTAGAGACCAGTAACCAACCTTATCCAACTCAGCTGCAATAGGCAGCATATCCTCAATACGCATACGCGTAGCAAATAGTGATTGATGGGCATCACGAAGGACCACATCAGTAATAGCTAGTGGTTTAGACATGCTCTTAAACTCCTTTTTAATCCTAGTTCGGCTACTTCGCGAATGAGGCGCGATGTTTATGAATCGCAGCCGAGATCGCCGCCACTACTTGTGGACTAACAGCTGAAGAGGTTGATTGAATATTAGTGTTTGTTTTTGGTGCTGCGATCGGCTCTGGTACTTCTTCTGGTACCAATTTCGACATTAACCGAACGAGATAAACAAGAATAGTGAGGAAAATAAATACGACCGCCATCCCCGTTAGCATAAGGGTGGCCGCATCTACTAGCAGGCTTCCTATATTAGTCATGTTGCTTCCTTTCTTTGTCATCCTGACAACGTGCAGGACTTTAATAGTGTCAAATCCCGACCCATGGATTATCTCGATTGGTTAAATTTTGTCAATTTTGTTTAAGGAAGGTTTGTAGTAATCCTGATAAATGATTATTTATTCACTACCCAGATCACAGTTCATGACAAAATAATCACTTCAAATCGCTACCACCTTATGAACAGAGTAAAGGAGGACATAAATAAAAACTGCGATTTAGATTTCAAAATCAAATCGGTACTCACGCAGTAAAAACCAACAAAAACAAAAAGATGAATAAAATTAACAATTAATAAACAAATAACAAACAAAGTAACTACATAAGAGTAATTGAAATGAAAAATGGAAGTCAGTGTATAGGAGGGATAATCAGGATGATTTCACACGATGCGACAGAAGCTTGATAGCAAATTGCTTAGATACGCACATATTCGCTTTTAAAAAAGAGGAACATAGGCTCTAGTGATCCTACGCTATATTCCAGATGTCTAGATACAAAAAAGCCTCGCAATTGCGAGGCTTTTTCAATGAGTGGCGCGTCCTGGAGGATTCGAACCTCCGACCGCCTGGTTCGTAGCCAGGTACTCTATCCAGCTGAGCTAAGGACGCGCAAGTTTTCGATATCGACTTTCGTCAACATCAGGGCATTACCCTTTAATAAGTGGCGCGTCCTGGAGGATTCGAACCTC